>NZ_NSGT01000099.1:0-1281 GCF_009192905.1 Xanthomonas sp. LMG 12459 | reverse complement strand
AGGGCACCTCTAAAAACCCCGACTTTGGCATCATTGGTCTGGAGAACACGCCGAGGACGCCACGATGATCAGCCTGTTTGCCGGCCACGAACGCGAAGCCAAGCGGCAGCAGATCGGCGATCCTCTGGCTCTGCTGTCACGGCATATCGACTTTGCCGGGATTGCTCACGCCGTAGACGCGAAGCTGTCCTTGGGTACTGGCAAGCGCGGTGGCCGTCCGGCTTGGCCGACGCAGGTGATGATCAAGCTGCTGCTGTTGCAGCAGTTGTACAACCTCTCCGACGATGCGCTGGAGTACCAGGTGCTGGATCGGCGCAGCTTCCAGCAATTCCTCGGACTGGAACACAGCGGCAAGGTGCCCGACGCCAAGACGATCTGGGTGTGGCGCGAACGGCTCAAGACCAAGGATCTGATGGGCGACATCAGCGCGGCGATCGGTGAGCAATTGCAACGTGCCGGCTTCATTGCCCGCGGCGGTCAGATCATCGACGCCAGCATCGTCAGCGCTCCGATCCAGCGCAACACGCGCGAAGAGAACGCGCAGATCAAGCAGGGCGATGACGTCGGCCAGGACTGGAGCGATGCCAAGCGTGCGCAGAAGGATATGCAGGCACGTTGGACCAGGAAGCATGGGGTGGCGTTCTACGGCTACAAGCTGCACGCCAGCACGGACCGTCGCTGGGGCTTCATCCGCCGCTACGACGTGAGCGCGGCCAACGTGCACGACAGCCGTCACTTCGAGCAGGTGCTGGACCCGGACAACACCGGCCGCACGGTATGGGCCGATAGCGGGTATGCCGATGCAGCGCGGGAAGCAGACCTGAAAAGGCGTGGTTACCGCCCCGCGATCCAACATCAAGGGCATGCGCGCAAGCCCTTGAGCGAGGCAGCAAAGCGCCGGAACCGTCGAATTGCCAAGGATCGGGTGTTCGGCGAGCACCCGTTTGCGCGCTTGGCCCAACAAGGCGGCAAGTTCGTACGCTGCATCGGCTTGGCGCGGGCAAAGGTGGTGATCGGGCTGAAGGTCGCCAGCCATAACGTGATGCGGCTGGCACGGCTACAGGAGCGGGCCATGGCGCCAGCGTGATCGGCTGAGGTAGCCCAGCGGCCACATCAGCCTCCCAACCACCACGATCAGGCGCCGCTCTGGTGCCGTTGCGACAGATGCTACCCCTGGCTCCAGGTCGTGGCAGGTTGTTCGAGGTGCCCTTCAGTCCCGACGACGGAGGGTGTCGGCCGGCTTTGGGCTTCGCTTGTCGCGGCGGCCCGACCGATGCATTC
>NZ_NSGT01000098.1:0-29068 GCF_009192905.1 Xanthomonas sp. LMG 12459 | reverse complement strand
ACGGGTTACCACCCTTCTCGACGACGAACGATCAACCTAGATCGCAGGCAGCGGCTGCGCCTGCAGAAAGCAACCGCCATCCCGGCGTGTCATTCGTTCCGGCCGTGGCGACGGCATAGAAATCCGCACGGCGGCAGGCGATGCCTGGCGCGGTCAGCCGGCGGGGTTACCCCCCTCATCTACGAAGACACGATCGACGCCTGGTCGCGCGCGCCGCTACTCGGGTTGCGACGCCTGCGTCTCCGGATGCAGCCACCCCGCATCGCCGTCGCGGTAGCGTTCGCGCTTCCAGATCGGTACGCGCGCCTTGACCTCGTCGATGACGTAACGACAGGCGTCGAACGCGGCGCCTCGGTGCGCGGCGACCACACCAACCCACACCGCCAGGTCGCCGATCGCCAGTTCGCCGACGCGGTGCACGCAGCGCAGGTCGAGGATGGCGAAGCGGGCCAGGGCCTCGTCGACGATGCGTTGGCCTTCGGCCTCGGCCAGTGCGGCGTAGGCCTCGTAGTGCAGGCCGTCGACCGCGCGGCCGTCGTTGTGGTCGCGCACCCAGCCTTCGAAGCTGGCATAGGCGCCTGCCTGGGCATGCGCCAGCGGGACGCGCAGCGTGGCGATGTCGAGCGGTCGGTCGGCCAGCCGGAAACGCGGTTCGGTGGACATGGCTCAGCCTCCCGAAACCGGCGGGATGAACACCACTTCGCTGCCGTCGCGCACCGCCTCGTCCCAGCCGACGAAGGCGCTGTCCACCGCCACCCGCAAGCGATCCAGCGGCCAGCGCAGGCCATGGCGCGCGTCGAGTTCGGCATACAGCGCGCGCAGGTTCGGCGCATCGGTATGCACCTGTTCGCGTTCCAGGCCCGCGGCCTCGCGCAGGCTGGCGAAGTACAGCACGCTCACCTGGACGCTCATGCCACGCTCCCGAGGTCGCGCTTGCCGCCACGCTTGCCGACCAGCCGCACCGGGCCGATGGTCATCGCGTGGGTCAGCGCCTTGCACATGTCGTAGACGGTCAGCGCGGCGACGCTGGCGCCGGTCAGTGCCTCCATCTCCACGCCGGTGCGGTGCACGGTGCGCACCGTGCATTCGATGCCCAGCACCTGCGGCGAGCGCCAGTCGATGGCGAAGCGGCAGCCGTCGATCGGCAACGGATGGCAGAACGGAATCAGTTCGTGGGTGCGCTTGACCGCCATCGTGCCGGCGATCACCGCGGTGTCGACGATGCCGCCCTTGGCGCTGCGCAGCGCATCGGCGCGCAACTGCGCGGCCACGCGGGCGGGAAAGCGCACCTGCGCCTCGGCGACCGCCACACGCGCGGTGGCGGCCTTGGCGGAGACGTCGACCATGGTCGGCAATCCCTGCGGGTCCAGATGGGTCAGCGCCGGCGCGGCGGCGCGCGCGGACGTGGCGGAGGTCTTCTTGGTCATGGATTGCGCTGCCGCTCCCACGGCGCGATCTTCAAGCGCCGCCGGGGATCGGCGTGCATTGGTGGAACAGCATGCGCCATTGGCCGTCGCGATACCGCCAAAGCGAACTGCGCAGCGCCTGTCGCGGCGGCTCGCCACCGCCGCTGCGCTCGCTGCGATAACGCAGGTGCGCCAACTCCGGTTCCAGCAGCTGCACATCGATGTCGAATGCACAGTAGCGAAATGCGCCCGACTCAGCCGGTAACGCCTGGAGCACCGCCGGCTTGTCGAAGCAGCGGCCGGAGGCACCGAACTCGACGAAGGCGTCGTCGAGCAGTTCCGCCACGCGCGCCGCTGAGGCACGCACCGCCGGTTCCAGCAATTCCAGTTCCAGCGCGACCAGCGCGCGTTGCACGGCGGCGTCCATCGCTCAACCGCCGATCAGGAACATTTCGACGTGCTTGCCGCGCGTGGCGGTCGCCGCGCCGCGCAGTTCGCTGTAGCGATCGTCGCGGCGTTGCCACAGCGCACGCACGCGTTCGGCCAGCGCCTCCTCGCCCCCCGCCAGCGCCGGCCGCAAATCGGTGCCCTCGCCCGCGAACAGACAGGTGTAGAGATGGCCGTCGGCCGAGACCCGGGCGCGGTGGCAATCGCCGCAGAACGGCGCACTGACCGAGGTGACGAAACCGATCTCGCCGCCGCCGTCGGCGAAGGCGTAGCGCGCGGCGACCTCGCCCGGGTAGTGCGGCGCCAGCGCCTGCAGCGGCCAACGTGCGGCGATGCGGTCACGCAACTCGGCGGCCGGCACCACCCGCTCGCGGCGCCAGGCGTTGCAGGTGCCCACGTCCATGTATTCGATGAAGCGCAGCACATGGCCGCTGCCGCGGAAATGCGCCAACAATGGCAGCACCTGGTCGTCGTTGATGCCGCGCTGGACCACGCAATTGAGCTTGACCGGCCCCAGCCCGGCCGCGACCGCCGCGTCGATGCCCTCCAGCACCTGCGCGATCTCGCCACGGTCGCCGGACAACTTCCGGAACACCGCCGGCTCGATCGCATCCAGGCTGACCGTGACACGGCGCAGGCCGGCCTCGCGCAAGGCCTGCGCATGCCGCGCCAGCAGCGCGCCATTGGTGGTCATGGCCAGATCGTCCACGCCGGGGATGCGCGCCAGCCGCCGCACCAGCTCGGGCAGATCGCGGCGCAGCAGCGGTTCGCCGCCGGTCAGGCGCAGCTTGTTGACGCCGTTGCGGACGAAGGCGCGGGCCACCGTCTCCAATTGCGCGAACGACAGCCGCGAAGCGGCGTCGAAGCCGTAATCGTCCGGCACCTTGTCGGCAGGCATGCAGTAGCCGCAGCGGAAGTTGCAGGCCTCGATCACCGACAGCCGCAGGTCGCGCAACGGCCGCCCGCGCCGGTCCGCCGGCGTCGCCGACGCGAGCGGCGGGCGCGGCAGCGCGTTCATCCCGCCGGGACCTGCGGCGCGCGCGGCGCGGACAGCGCCACGCGCTCGCCCGGCCGCGCCACGCGGTGGCCGCGCGCGCGCAGGGCCTCGGCATCGTCGGCGCTGGCGTAGTGGTAGAGCATGGTCCGTTGCAGCAGCTCGGCGGGGTATTCCCGCTCCAGGTCGTCGACCCCAGTATGCGACGGGTTGCCGTGAAGACCGCAGTCGTGGGCCACCAGTTCGCCGTCGTCGGCATACCGGTTCAGCATTTCCGGGATCGGCCGGGTGTCCCCGCTCCACACCAGCGCGCCCTGCAGGCGCAGGCCGTAGGCGGTCTCCGGCCAGTGGTGGCGCACCGGGAACACCTCCAGGCGCACGCCCTCGTGCCAGAACGCATCGCCCACCGCGATCAGTTGGAACGCGTCCCAGAAGTTGGCGCCGCCCTCGGCCAGCACGTTCGGATAGTCGGCCACGCGGCGGTGCAGCAGCGGCACCACCGTGGCCGGCACATACAGCCGCACCTTGCCGCGGCGCGCGGAGAAATAGCTGTCCACGAACAGCCGCTCGAAGCCGGCGACGTGGTCCAGGTGCACGTGGGTGACGAACAAGGCCTGCGGCATCGCGCCGTAGTGCGCCTGATAGGCGGTCAGCCCCTCCCCACCGCAGTCGATGGTCAGCCACGGCCGGCCGTCGCGCTCGATGGTGGCCATCGGCGAGCCCAGCGCCACCGCCGAGGCATTGCCCACGCCCTGGAAACGCAGCGCCCAGTCCGTCATCAGCAGCCGCGCTCCCAGGCCAGGTCGTAGGCGCGGCGCAGGCGCGCGTAGTCCTTCTCCACCGCATCGACGCTGCGCTCGCCGCGCAGTTTCAGCAGCGAACGGCGCAGCCGCTTGAGGTTGCGCTCGCGCCAGCGGGTGGCGGGAATGCGCAGCACGCCGCGGTCGAAGTCGATCAGCCAGCCGCGGCCGTTGCCGTCGAACAGGATGTTCTGCGCGTTGAGGTCGGCGTGATCGAGGCCGGCGCGATGGAAGCGCGCGATCAGCCGCCCCGCCTCCTCCCACGGCGCGCCGCGGCCGGCCAGATGCGCGCGCTCGGCCAGCGAGCGCACGCCCTCCAGCCGCTCCATCAGGATCGCCGCACGGTAACGCAGCCCCTGGCGCACATAACAGGCCGCCAGCGGCCGCGGCACCGGCAGCTTGCGCGCGATCAGCGCGCGCATCAGCCGGAACTCGGCGAAGCTGCGGGTGCGGTCGGCGCCGGTCCACAGGTAGCGGTCGCGGACCAGCTTGGCGACCAGCCCGCCGCGGCGGTACTGGCGCAACACGCAGCTGCCGAACGGGGCATCGACGAACCAGGCGCCGCCGCGGCCGCCGGCATCCACCGGGCGCGCACGTTCGCCCCAGGCGGCGGCGGAGAACAGCGCCGGTTCGGCTTGCCGCAGTCGTTCGCGGTCGAACAAAATGGCCCCGTAGCCGCGGCCATCGCGGTACGGCGTCAGCGCTTCGGTGGCGTCGAATGCAACCATCCAGCGAGTCTAACAACACCATGCCGGCAACGCTCCCTTCGTTGTGCCTGTTGCGCCTGTCGGCGCTGGGGGACGTGACCCACGTGGTGCCGCTGGTGCGGACCCTGCAGCGCGCCTGGCCGCAGGCGCCGGCGTTGCACTGGATCATCGACAAGGCCGGGCACAAGCTGCTCGACGGCCTGCCGGGCGTGGTGTTCCACCCCTACGACAAGCGCAGCGGCCTGGCCGGCATGCGCGCCTTGCGCCGCGCCCTGCCGGCGCAAGGCTTCGACGCACTGTTGCAGATGCAGGTGGCGTTGCGCGCCAACGTGCTGTCGGCGTTCGTGCCGGCGCGCCGCCGCATCGGCTACGACCGCAGCCGCTCCAAGGACCTGCACGGCCTGTTCGTCAACGAACGCATCCCCGACCGCCCCGGCATCCACGTGCTGGAGGCGATCGGCAGCTTCTGCGAGCCGCTGGGGCTGCGCCAGACCGAGGTGCGCTGGGACCTGCCAGTGCCCGAGGACGCCCACGCCTGGGCGCGTGCGCAATGGCCCGAGGACGGCCGTCCGGCGCTGCTGATCTCGCCCTGCTCCAGCCACCAGCGTCGCAACTGGTATGCCGAGCGCTACGCCGCGGTGGCCGACCATGCCGCCGCGCAGGGCTGGCGGGTGGTGCTGTGCGGCGGCCGCAGCGACCTGGAGCGCAGCACCGCCGACGCCATCGTTGCAGCGGCGCGCACGCCGGTGCTCGACCTGGTCGGCCGCGACACGCTCAAGCAACTGCCGGCGCTGCTGCAGCGCGCCGCATTGGTGATGACACCCGACTCCGGCCCCATGCACATCGCCAACGCCATGGGCACCAAGGTGCTGGGCCTGCACGCGGCCAGCAACCCGCGCCGCAGCGGCCCGTATTCGGACATCCGCTACTGCGTGGACAAGTACGACGCGGCTGCACGCAAATACCTGGGCAAGCCGGCCGCGCAGTTGAAGTGGGGCAGCAAGATCGAGTTCGACGGGGTGATGGAACTCATCGCGGTGGACGATGCGATCGCCGCATTCGAGCGCTATCGCGCCGACCACGGCCACTGAGCGCGGTTGCGGCGCACGCGGCGCCGCTCTACCATCGCCGCGCGTCCTGCCGCCGACCCGGCCTGCAGGAGCCGCCGTAAGCGTTTACGTCAATCAACGCGCCAACTGCGCCGGATCCGTCCGGGGCTGTTTCCCGTCCGGGCCTGGCAGGCCGCTGGCGGGTGGCGCCTTCGATCGACCGGCTTACGGAGAGTCCGCAATGTCACGTTCCCCGCTGTTTTCCCGCAAGCTGTCCCCGCGCCATGCCGCCTGGGTCACCCCGCTGCTGCTGTCGGTGCTGATGACCTGCATCGTCTCGATGATCAGCACCCTGCGCAGCGTCGGGCTGGCGCCCGGTGTCGGCACGCTCTGGCTCGGCGCCTGGGCGCTATCCTGGCTGGTGGCCTTCCCCACCCTGCTGCTGGTGCTGCCGCTGGTGCGGCGCCTGACCGGCCTGGTGGTCGCACGCAACTGAGGTGCGGCGCGTTCCGGGAGACGGCAACGCCTCCCGGAACTCTGCCCTCACGCCGAGGCGTTGCGGTAGTCCTGGTAGGACTTCTCTTCCACGTAGCTGGAGCCCAGGGCCAGGTTGATTTCCTTCTTGAGCCGCGCGCGTTCGTCGTTTTCGTAGTACACGCTGCGCGCCAGCTTGATGAACTCCTCGTCGAAGGCCTGCGCCTTCTCCTTGATCCGGATCTCGTCCTCGATGACCCACAGGCGCTCGTTGACCGCCTTCAGTTCCGCGCGCAGGCGCGCCACGTCGCCGCCGGCCGCCGGATGCGCCATCCAGGTCTTTTCCAGTGCCGACAGTTCGGCACGCACATTGGCCAGCTTGCCCGGATCTTCGATGCGCTCGGACTTGATCTGCAGGATGGCGATCTTGTCGAGCAATTCGCCGAAGGACACGGGCACCAGGATTTCGGACATGGCAGACACCAAAAACAGGAGAAGGAAGAGTGTAACGGCGACGCCTTAAGCCAGCGTCGGCACACTGTCGCGAGCGCCAAAAAGCAAAAGGCCCCTGACGGGGCCTCATGCGAAACTGGCGGGAAGGGGGGATGCACTCGGTGCATGCTGCACCTCGCCCTGCGGGCGGCTGCGCCGTGCGCATCGGCTGTCGCCGATGGGTCGAACCCGCGGGGCTTCTCACCCCCCACTCCTGCACCGATCACACTCTGCGACCGCTGGAGGATGCGCGCGCGATGAAACTGGCGGGAAGGGGGGGATTCGAACCCCCGAGGCGCTATAAACGCCTGCCTGATTTCGAGTCAGGTACATTCAACCACTCTGCCACCTTCCCGGGTGGTCCCCGGCGGACCGGGGGCGTGCATCATACGGTCCCCGCCGCGCGCGGACAAGCGGGCAGGCGCCGAGCCCCCCGCAAGCGCCCCGGCGCCGCGGGGCGATGAACCCCGCCTGCTGCGTGCCGCGCGCGGCGATTGCTTGATCCGCGCGCGACCGCGATGATGCCCGTCGACCCCAGAAAACACCGGCCGGCCGCAGGCGCGCAATGATCGAATTCGGACACCTCACCCACGTCGGCCTGCGCCGCGACCTCAACGAGGACACCTACTACGGCGACCACGAACTGGGGCTGTGGCTGGTGGCCGACGGCATGGGCGGCCATGCCTGCGGCGAGGTCGCCAGCGCCCTGGCGCGCGAGGCCATCGTCCGTGAAGTGCGTGGCGGCACCGCGCTGGCGCAGGCCATCCGCATCGCCGACGAGGAGATCATCCGCGCCTCGCAGCGCCGCAACGACACCCTGCCGATGGGCACCACGGTGGTGGCGGCGCGGGTCCAGGGCAACCGCTTCGAGGTGGCCTGGGTCGGCGACAGCCGCGCCTACCTGTGGCGCGACGGCAAGCTGGCCCAGCTCAGCCAGGACCACAGCTACGTGCAGGAACTGATCGCGCAGGGCGCGCTCACCGCCGAGCAGGCGCGCGCGCATCCGCACCGCAACGTGGTCACCCAGGCGCTGGGCGTCACCGATCCGCAGCACCTGAACGTGGCGACGATGACCGGCGAGCTGCGCCCGGGCATGCGCCTACTGCTGTGCAGCGACGGGCTCACCGAGGAAGTGGACGATGCCGGCCTGGCCAACGCGCTGGGCCACGACGACTGCAGCGCGCAGGAATGCGTGGACATGCTGGTCGCCGCCGCGCTCGACGAAGGCGGCTCGGACAACATCACCGCGATCCTGGTGCGCTGTCACTGAATTCGGTGCGGCGCGACCGCCGCTCCGGCCGCGCAAGCCACGTCAGGGCACCGCTGGATACTGCATTCTCAACGCTCAAGCCGGCCAGGCTGCCCTGCAGGAGCAGTTGCAGCCGCGACAGGGCTTTACCGGGAACGCCCCGTCGCGGCTGACGCCGCTCTACAACAGACGTCCCACCGTCATTCGAGGTGCCCTTCAGCCAGCCACCGCGTCCGCCACGACCGGTTCGGCGTCGTCCCACAGCGCGCGGCCGGCCTTCTTGCGCAGCTTCTCCAGCCGCGCCTGGTGCGCTTCCAGTTCCGAGGCCGTCGGCACCACCCGCGGCCGCGGCAACAGCATGGTCATGTCGAATGCCGGCCCCTGCGCCGCCGCATGCGCGGCGCCGTCCTCGGCCAGGGCGAAACCGATCTCCTCCTGACCGGAGGTCAGCGCGATGTACACGTCGCTGAGGATCTGCGCATCGAGCAGCGCGCCGTGCAGTTGCCGGTGCGAGTTGTCCACGCCCAGCCGCTTGCACAGCGCGTCCAGCGAATTGCGCTGACCCGGAAAGCGCTCGCGCGCCAGCAGCAGGGTGTCGATCACCGTGGCGCGATCGAGGATGCGGCCGTAGGACTCGCCCAGCCGCGACAGTTCGTAATCCAGAAAGCCCAGGTCGAACGAGGCGTTGTGGATGATCAGCTCGGCGCCGTCGATGAACTCCAGGAATTCGTCGACCACCTCGTGGAATTCCGGCTTGTCGGCAAGGAAATCCAGGGTCAGGCCGGTGACTTCCTGCGCGCCGGGTTCGAAATCGCAGTCCGGGCGCAGGTAGCGATGGAAGTTGCGCCCGCTGGGGCGGCGTTCGAGCAGTTCCACCGCGCCGATTTCGACGACACGGTTGCCCTTCTTCCATTCCAGGCCGGTGGTTTCGGTATCGAGGATGATCTGACGCATGGGACTCGCAGCGGAAAAGGAAGACAAGATCAGGTCGCGACGGCGGCGCCGCCGGCGCGCACGTGCAGGGCCTGGTTGCGCGCCAGCTGGTCGACCCGCTCGTTGTCCGGATCACCGTTGTGGCCCTTGACCCAGCGCCAGTCGATCGTATGCCGCTGCGCGGCCGCATGCAGCCGCTCCCACAGATCGCGGTTCTTGACCGGATCGCCGCCGGCGGTCTTCCACTGCCGGCGCACCCAGCTCGGCATCCATTCGGTGATGCCCTGGCGCACGTACTGCGAGTCGGTGTGCAGCACGATCTGGCACGGCTCGTTGAGCGTCTCCAGCGCCATGATCGCGGCCATCAGCTCCATGCGGTTGTTGGTGGTGTGCGCCTCGGCGCCGGCCACCTCGCGCTCCAGTCCCTTGTAGCGCAGCAGCGCGGCCCAGCCGCCGGGGCCGGGATTGCCGAGGCAGGCGCCATCGGTATGGATGTCGACAGTCTTCATGAAACTCCGTGTTCAGATGGAAGCGACCGAGCCGCGCCAGCGGACCGGCGCGCGCAACGGAATGGGGCCGATGCCGGCGGCGGTGCGTTTTTCCGCCTGCAGCAGGCAGACCGCGCGCAGCGGCGCGGTGGAGGTGGCCGGGCCGACGCCGCCGCGGGTCGGCCACACCGGCCCGAGATAGCGCAGTTGCTCCACGCACGGCAGGCCGACCTGTTCGAGCAGGCCACGCCAGCTACCTGGCGGACGCGCCACCAGGCCCTGGCGGCGCCAGCGCAGCCGGTACGGGCTCACTGCATTGAGCGCGAACAGCCACAGCCGCCCGCCCGGCATCAGGATGCGCTCGCATTCCTCCAGCAGCGCCGCCGCGTCGGCGGCGAGCACGTGCTGCAGGACGATGGCGTTGACGCTTTCCGACGGCAGCGGCAGTGGCAGCGTGCACACCAGGTCGCCGGCGTAGCCGCAGGCGCTGCGGTGCAGGCGCACGCCCCGCCCCGGCAGCTCGCGCGCGGGGGGCGGTAGCGGCACCGGGGCCAGCCACAGCCAGGGCTGCGCGGGGCGCTTGAGCAAGGCGTCGAGGATCAGCGGCTGCTCGGTCTGCAGCAACGCCTGCGCCCCGGCAGTATCAAACCAGGATGAGACGTTGGCTTGACGAGGGAGCGACACGGCAGGCATGGTGCCAATTCTATGCGACTGATCGCCCTGCCCGCATTCCAGGATAACTACATCTGGGCGATCGCCACGGACGACGGGCGTGCGTTGCTGGTCGATCCAGGCCAGGCCGAGCCGGTGCTGGAGGCCGCGGCCCAAGGGCTGCAACCCGCCGCCATCCTGCTCACCCATCACCACGACGACCATATCGGTGGCGTCGCCGCCTTGCGCGAACGCTGGCCGGATCTGCCGGTGTACGCGCCGGACGACCCCCGCATTGCCGGATTTTCGTGCGAGCGGGTCGGAGATGGCGAGGTCGTGAAGGTGCTGGACTGGCAGTTCGATACCCTGGCCGTCCCCGGCCATACCCGCTCGCACCTGGCCTACGTCGGCCAGGGCCATCTGTTCAGCGGCGATACGCTGTTCAGCCTGGGCTGTGGGCGCATGTTCGAAGGTACGCCCTCCCAGATGTTGGGTTCGCTGCAGCGCCTGTCCGCCCTCCCGGGGCAGACGCTGGTCTGCTGCGGACACGAATACACCTTGGCCAATGCGGCATTCGCCGTCACGGTCGATCCCACCAACGCTGCCCTGCGGCAGCGCCATCAGGAAGCCCAGGCCATGCGTCACGCTGCCCGCCCCACCGTTCCCGTCACGCTCGCCAGCGAACTGGCCACCAATCCGTTCCTGCGCACCGCTTCGGCGGCGATCCAGCAGGCGATCGGCGCCCGGCTCGGCCGGGGGGTGTCCGACGAAGTGGAAGTCTTCGCCGAATTGAGGCGCTGGAAAGACGATTTCCGCGCATGAGGGCGCTGGCGTTGACGGCGGCGCTGACGCTGGCGATAGCGTCGGCGGCGCCCCCCGCGGCGGCCGCGACTCCGCTTGCGGCGGCACTCGAGCAGACCGTGGCGGGCCTGAACGGCCTGCCGACGGACGCGGCGGCACTGCCGCCGCCGACCACCCGTAACGGGCACGACATCCTCGCCCGCTTCCGCGACGGCCTGGCCGACGCGCGCTGCGACGCCGGCGCCACCGACGCGCGCTGGCAGCAGCAGTTCTCGCGCGCGCCGTCGCGGCTGGCCGACGAGGACGAGGACGTGTTGCCGCTGTTCGGCTACGTGGTCGACGAACTGCGTGCGGCCAATCTGCCGACCGAATTCGCGCTGATCCCGTTCGTGGAGAGCGGCTACCGCCCGGCCGCGCGCAACAGCAGCGGCCCCGCCGGCCTGTGGCAGTTCATCCCCGGTACCGCGCGCAACCACGATGTCCCGCTGGAGAACGGCTACGACGGCCGTCTGTCCGCGGTGGACTCCACCCGCGCCGCAGTGCGCTATCTGAAGACCCTGCACGGCATGTTCGGCGGCGACTGGCGCCTGGCGATCATGGCCTACAACGCCGGCGAATACCGCGTGCTGCAGTCGATGCGCCGCGCCGGCATGAACGCGCAGAACGCGCAGCCGGACAAGCTGCCCGGGCTGTCCTCGGTCACCTACGCCTACGTCGAGAAACTGCACGCGCTGGCCTGCGTGCTGGAACAGGCGCAGACCCGCGACGAATGGATGGCCTCGCTGGATCGCGACGTGCCGATCCTGCAGGCGCAGACCCTGCCCGCCGGCATGGCACTGGACGAATGGGCGCGGCGCCAGGCGCTGCAGGGCAACCAGCTCGCCCGGCTGAACCCGGCCCTGGGCAACGGCCGCAGCGCCAAGCGCGCACTGCCGGTGCTGGCGCCGCGCAGTCTGGGCGGCCCCGTGCTGGCCCAGGACACCACGCCGCCGGCGCAGGACGACACCCCGGTCGTCGCCACCGTGGCCAGCGCCGACGACACTCCCGCGCCGGACCGTGCCAAGCGCGCCGGCGCACGCTCCCGCCACACGCACACCGTGCGCGACGGCGACACCGCCTGGAACATCGCCAAGCGCTACGGCATCACCGTGCAGGCGCTGCTGATGAAGAACGGCCTGTCCGCGCGCAGCGTGCTGCGTCCCGGCATGGTGCTGAGCTACGAGGACTGATCGCGCTCCCGCTGCGGCGGGACGAGCTCCGGCCCATGCTGCAACAACGTCCGCGGATGTGCAGCCACGCTGCGGGGATGACCACCCGTTTCCCCGCGCCTACGACCAGCATGATCGCCTGCAAGGCAGGCCTATCACGGCATCCAGCACCGACGACAACTGCGCGCCTTGCCCCTAGTCCGGCGTGAAGAAGATCCTGGCCAGGCGCGCAATGCCGGTGGTGCCGACGGCGCTGCACAACATGTGGACCAGCATGTGGAGCAAGTGCAACGCGCGGCTGCGGCAGCAGTTATGCCTCGATCGCCACGCGCACAGCGCCTCGTGCCAGACGAAGGCGACGGCGTGACGCGCTTGCCGCCCCTTCGCCACCACCAAGCCTGCCGGCGACCACAGCCGCATGCCTGCACTTGCCGCGCCTCTCCCCACGGCGACGCGCGCACGTCGATCAGCCACGCACACGTCGATGCCCCTGAAACGCAACAGGCCCGGCAATGCCGGGCCTGTTGCGTGCCGCTTTACGCTGTCGAAGCAGCGGTTACAGCTGCGATTCCTGCACGCTGATCTTGAAGTGCTTGCGCATCGCATCGACGTAGGCCTTGGCATCGGCCTCGCCTTCGATCCGCGCCAGCTGCTGCTGGAACATCGCCTGCTGCTCGGCCGGCACCTTGCTCAGGTCGCCCGGCGTCACCTTGGTGACCGCAAACAGCGCATAGCGCTTGCCCACGGTGCCCGGCGCGGCAGGCAGCTCGACCTTGCCCACCGACGGCTTGCCGTCGGCCGGCTGCGGCGCGCTGAAGATCGCCTGGCTGGCCTGCGCACTCGGCATCGGCACGTTGCGCGGCAGACCCGGCATCGGGTTGATCTGCAGCTTCTCCAGGCCGGCCAGGGCCTGCAGGGTCTCGCCCTTGCGCAAACGCTCCAGCAGCGCATCGGCCTTGGCAGCGGCCGCCTTGGCGGTGCGGTCGGCATGCACCGCGGCCACGACCTGTTCGTGCACCTTGGCCAGCGGCTGGATCTGCTCCGGCTGGTGCTGGGTCACGCGGATCAGCACGCTGTGGTTCGGCCCCAGGTTGATCGGGTCGCTGACCGTGCCGTCCTGCACCAGGGTGTCGGAGAACGCAGCGCGCAGCACCGCCGGCTGTGCGGCGATGCCGCTGGCGGTGGCGCGCGAGAACGGCCCCAGCGTCTGCACCGGCAGTCCCACTTCCTTCGCCGCCGAAGCCAGCGCGGTCGGGTTCTTGTAGACCAGGTCCACCAGCTTGCCGCTCAGGTCGCTGAAGGCCTTCTCGCTGTCGGCCTTCAACTGCTCGCTGGCGAGCTGGTCGCGCACCTGCTCGAACGACTTGCCTTCGCCGCCCTTGACCTGGCGCAGCTGGATCACGTGATAGCCGAACTCGCTCTTGATCGGGCCGACGATCTCGCCGGGCTTCATCGCGAACAGCGCGTCCTCGAACGGCTTCACCATCACGCCCTTCTCCACCCAGCCCAGATCGCCGCCGGCGTTCTTGGAACCAGGATCGTCGGAGTTGGCGCGGGCCAGCGCGGCGAAATCGGCGCCGGGCTGCTTGGCTTCGGCCGCCAGCTTGGCCGCCTTGGCCTCGGCCGCCTTCTGCGAGGCCGCGTCCTTGCCGGCGCTGATCAGGATGTGCGAAGCCAGCCGCTGATCGGGCTCGACGAAGCGCGCCTTCTCGTCGTCGTAGCGCTTGCGCAGCGTCGCCTCGTCGGCCGGCTTGACCGGCGGCAGGCTGGCCGCGTTGAGGTCGACGTACTCGATCGTCACGGTTTCCGGCTGCTTGAAGTCCGACTTGTGCGAGTCGTACCACTGCTGCACCTGCGCGTCGCTGACCGGTGCGGTGTCGGCCGGCATTTCCGGCAACAACGCCATCTCCACGTCGCGGGTCTCGCCCAGCATCTTCAGCAGGCGCTCGGTTTCCGGCTTGGTGGCGAACGCCGATTCGGCGATGCCCGACGGAATCACCGACTGCTGCAGCGCGTCGCGCACCAGTTGCTGGAACATGGTCGGCGTACGCGGCGGCGTGCCCGAGGCCAGGGCCAGGCGGTAGCGCTCCGGATCGAACTTGCCGTCGTTCTGGAACGCAGGCATGGAGCTGATGTAATCGCGCACCGCGGCATCGCCGATGACCACGCCGGCGCGTTCTGCCGACAGCTTCGCCACCTGCTCGTCGATCAGCTGATCGAGCAGCTTGCGCTTGTTGTCGATGCTTTCGAACGCGCGCGGATCGAAGTTCTCGCCCTGCTGTTCGCGCGCCTGGATGCGCGCCTGCTCGAAGCGGGTACGGAACTGCTCCGTGCTCACTTCGTGGTGCTGCCACAGCAGCGACACCGGCCACCACGACGGCGCCGACGACCACCACGACGGCGGCGCCTGCACCTTGGCGACGTTGTTGGCACCGACGCCACCGAGGTAGCTGTTGTCGATGACGAACAGGAACGGAATCATCAACAGACCGATGATCGCGGTGGCGATCCAGCCCGAGGTCTTTTCGCGAAGTTTCTGCAGCATTGGGAACCGACGGCCTATTGGCGAGCCGCGCAGTTTAACCCGCTTCACGCCTTGCGGCAGAACCGGCGGCCCGGCAACCCGCGCCGCTCATGCGTCGAGGCGGCGAATCCGGAGCGCATCGAGGACCAAAACCAGCACGCTGCGGAAAAAAAGAAACCCCCGATCGCTCGGGGGTTTCGCGTACAAATGGCGGAGTGGACGGGACTCGAACCCGCGACCTCCGGCGTGACAGGCCAGCATTCTAACCGACTGAACTACCACTCCGCGTTTGAACGGAGGCGGGCGCGAGGCCCACTTTCCCGCAGCGGCCGGGCCAACGCTGGCGCGTGGCGGCGACTGCGAGAAACGAAACCCCCGATCGCTCGGGGGCTTCGGTACAACTGGCGGAGTGGACGGGACTCGAACCCGCGACCTCCGGCGTGACAGGCCAGCATTCTAACCGACTGAACTACCACTCCGCTTTTGAAACTTGTCGCTTGGTGCTCTGGTGGGTGCTGAGGGTTTCGAACCCCCGACCCTCTCCGTGTAAAGGAGACGCTCTACCGCTGAGCTAAGCACCCTAGCGAGTCGATTAGTTTACGGCATCCTTCAGCGCTTTACCAGCCTTGAACGTCGGATTCTTCGACGCCGCGATCTTGATGGAGTCGCCGGTCTTCGGGTTGCGGCCGGTGCGCTCGGCACGGTCGCGCACCTGGAAGGTGCCGAAGCCCACGAGCGTGACGCTGTCGCCCTTCTTCAGGGCCTTGGTCACTTCCGACACGAAGGCGTCGATGGCACGACCGGCTTCGGCCTTGGAGATATCGGCGGCAGCGGCGATCGCGTCGTTCAGTTCGGCTTTATTCATTTCTTGATGACTCCATGTGCGGCAGAAGACCGCGGATTGAGGATCGGGTGTCGGCGTGGCCTGCCTCGCCTGGGCGAGACCCCGATGGATATGTTTTGCACTACCAAGCACGCCCGTTCGCGGTGCTCGCAAGCGCTGCATTTATACCAGCGGGCCCATACCCGCGCAAGCCGAAAAGCCAACAACGGCGCGGGTTTGAGCCGTTTGCGCGGGCGCGGTTCAGCGCGCGTCAGTGCTTGACGCGCGGGTTCGAGGATGCTTTCTGCTTGCGCCGCGACGGCGCCTGTTCGGCGTCGGCGACGGGCTTGGGCGCGAGCGGGCGCTCCAGTGCCAGATCCAGCACTTCGTCGATCCACTTCACCGGCACGATCTTCAGATCGCGGGTGACGTTCTCCGGGATGTCGGCCAGATCCTTGCGGTTCTCCTCGGGGATCAGCACGGTGCGGATGCCGCCGCGCAATGCGGCCAGCAGCTTCTCCTTGAGCCCGCCGATCGCCGAGACGCGGCCACGCAGGGTGATCTCGCCGGTCATCGCCACCTCCGACTTGACCGGCACCTTGGTCAGCATCGACACCAGCGAGGTCACCATCGCGATGCCGGCACTGGGGCCGTCCTTCGGCGTGGCGCCGTCGGGCACGTGCAGGTGCACGTCGTGCTTCTGCAGGAAGTCCGCCTCGATGCCGAGCCGCTCGGCGCGCGAACGCACCACCGACAATGCGGCCGACGCCGATTCCTTCATCACGTCGCCGAGCTGGCCGGTCAGGATCACCGCGCCCTTGCCCGGAACCAGGGTCGATTCGATCTGCAGCAGATCGCCGCCGACCTCGGTCCAGGCCAGGCCGGTCACCAGGCCGATCTCGTTCTGCTCCTCGGCACGGCCGAAGTCGTAGCGGCGCACGCCCAGGTACTTGTCCAGGTTCTTCGAGCCGACGCTGACGCGCGCCTTGTCCTTGCGCGCGGCGCCCTTCTTCGCTGCGGCCTTCTTCGCCGGGGCGGCCGGCTGCGGACCGGCCAGGGCGATCTCCTTGACCACCTTGCGGCAGATCTTGGCCACTTCGCGCTCGAGGTTGCGCACGCCGGATTCGCGCGTGTAGTAGCGCACGATGTCGCGGATCGCGTCGGCACCGATCTCCAGCTCGTCCTGCTTCAGGCCATTGGCCTTGAGCTGCTTGGGCACCAGGTAGCGTGCGGCGATGTTGAGCTTCTCGTCCTCGGTGTAGCCGGGGATGCGGATCACTTCCATGCGGTCCAGCAACGGGCCGGGGATGTTCAGCGAATTGGAGGTCGCCACGAACATCACTTCGGACAGGTCCAGGTCCACTTCCAGGTAGTGGTCGTTGAAGGCGTTGTTCTGCTCGGGGTCGAGCACTTCCAGCAGCGCCGAGGACGGATCGCCGCGGAAATCCATCGACATCTTGTCGATCTCGTCGAGCACGAACAGCGGGTTCTTGCTGCCGACCTTGTTGAGGTTCTGCACGATGCGACCGGGCATCGAGCCGACGTAGGTCCGGCGATGGCCGCGGATCTCCGCCTCGTCGCGCACGCCGCCCAGCGACATGCGCACGAACTTGCGGTTGGTGGCCTTGGCGATGGACTGGCCCAGCGAGGTCTTGCCCACGCCCGGCGGTCCGACCAGGCACAGGATCGGCCCCTTCATCTGCTTCACCCGCGACTGCACCGCGAGGTATTCGAGGATGCGGTCCTTGACCTTCTCCAGGCCGTAGTGATCGGCGTCGAGGGTTTCCTGCGCGACCTTCAGGTCCTTGCGCACCTTGCTGCGCTTCTTCCACGGCACGCCCAGCAGCCAGTCGAGGTAGTTGCGCACCACCGCGGCTTCGGCCGACATCGGCGACATCTGCTTGAGCTTGTTGAGTTCGGCCTTGGCCTTGGTCTCCACCGGCTTGGGCATGCCGGCCTCGGCGATCTTGCGCGCCAGCTCCTCCAGCTCGCCCGGTGCATCGTCGAGGTCGCCCAGTTCCTTCTGGATCGCCTTCATCTGCTCGTTGAGGTAGTACTCGCGCTGGCTCTTCTCCATCTGCGACTTGACCCGGCCGCGGATGCGCTTCTCCAGCTGCTGCACGTCGATCTCGCCGTCGACCAGGCCGACCAGCATCTCCAGGCGTTCGCCCACTTCCAGGGTTTCCAGCAGGCGCTGCTTGTCGGCCAGGCGCACGCCGATGTGCGCGGCGATGGTGTCGGCCAGGCGGCCGGGCTCGTCGATGCCGGACAAGGTCTGCAGCAGCTCCGGCGGCAGCTTGCGGTTGGTCTTGACGTACTGCTCGAACAGCGACATCAGCGAGCGCGCGATCGCCTCGACTTCGCGCTCCTCGCGCGATTCGGCGGCGTCGATCTCGCGGCCTTCGCCCTGCAGCGCGCCGTCGCGCTCGGCGACCTTGTCGACGCTGACCCGCGACAGGCCCTCGACCAGCACCTTGATGGTGCCGTCGGGCAGCTTCAGCAGTTGCAGCACCTGCGCCAGCGTGCCGACGTTGTACAGGTCGGCCGCCGCCGGGTCGTCGGTCTCGGCGGACTTCTGCGCGACCAGCAGGATGCGCTTGTCGGCCTCCATCGCGTGCTCGAGCGCGCGCATGGATTTGTCGCGACCGACGAACAGCGGGATGACCATGTGCGGGAAGACCACGACGTCGCGCAACGGCAGGACCGGCAGGTCGAGGACTTCGGATTGGGACTGGGCCATGAGGATTCCGATTTGGGAGGCGGGAACGCGATGCGGGCGGCCATAAAAACGCCGATGGCCCCGTTATGGGGCCATCGGCTGGACGATGCAAGGGGAGCGCATAAACCCTTTATTTTTCAGCGACTTACCGGCAGGCACGGGGCGCGGGACGGGGTCGCCGCGCACCGCCCGCCCAGGTCACTCCGCGGAGGCGACCTTCGGCGCCGCCGGCGGGGTCTGGTAGATCAGGTACGGCTCGGACTTGTGCTCGATCACCGACTCGTCCACCACCACCTTGCTGACGTTTTCCTGCGACGGCAGCTCGTACATCGTGTCCAGCAGCACCGACTCGACGATGGTGCGCAGGCCGCGCGCGCCGGTCTTGCGCTTGAGCGCCTTCTTGGCGATGGCCAGCAACGCGTCCTGGCGGAACTCCAGCTCCACGCCTTCCATCTCGAACAGCTTCTTGAACTGCTTGGTGATGGCGTTCTTCGGCTCGGTGAGGATCTTGATCAGCGCCGGCTCGTCCAGCTCCTCGAGCGTGGCGACCACCGGCAGGCGGCCGACGAACTCGGGGATCAGGCCGAACTTGATCAGGTCTTCCGGCTCGACGTCGGCCAGGATCTTGCCGACCTCGCGCTTGCGCTCGGAGCTCTTCACCTTGGCACCGAAGCCGATGCCGCCGGCGTCGTTGGAGCGCTGCTGGATCACCTTGTCCAGGCCGGCGAACGCGCCGCCGCAGATGAACAGGATGTTCTTGGTGTCCACCTGCAGGAATTCCTGCTGCGGATGCTTGCGCCCGCCTTGCGGCGGCACCGAGGCGACCGTGCCTTCGATCAGCTTCAGCAGCGCCTGCTGCACGCCTTCGCCGGACACGTCGCGGGTGATGGACGGGTTCTCGCTCTTGCGCGAGATCTTGTCGATCTCGTCGATGTAGACGATGCCCTGCTGCGCCTTGTCGACGTCGTAGTCGCACTTCTGCAGCAGCTTCTGGATGATGTTCTCCACGTCCTCGCCGACGTAGCCGGCCTCGGTCAGCGTGGTCGCATCGGCGATGGTGAACGGCACGTTGAGCAGGCGCGCCAGCGTCTCGGCCAGCAGCGTCTTGCCCGAGCCGGTCGGACCGACCAGCAGGATGTTGGACTTGGCCAGTTCGACCTCGTCGTTCTTCTGCCGGCTCTCGATGCGCTTGTAGTGGTTGTACACGGCCACGGCGAGCGTGCGCTTGGCGCGCTGCTGGCCGATCACGTACTGGTCGAGCACTTCCAGGATCTCGCGCGGCTTGGGCAGGCTGCTGCGTGCCGACTGCGCCTTCTCCTCGAGCTCCTCGCGGATGATGTCGTTGCACAACTCGACGCATTCGTCGCAGATGAACACGCTGGGCCCGGCGATCAGCTTACGGACCTCGTGTTGACTCTTGCCGCAGAACGAGCAGTACAGGATCTTGTTGCTGTCGCCGGAACGGCCTTGCCGGTCTTCGCTCATTGCTTCGCTTACCCAGTTACCCCACCCGATGAACGGGGGTTCGATTTCGAGAATAGCACAGGGCCGGGAGGACGCTAGCCCGACCCCGGCCCTGCGGAATACGCTGCGTTTTGCAGTACATGCAAGCCTTATGCCGGCTGGATGGACTCATCCGGACGACGCTCCAGGACCTGGTCGACGAGGCCGTAGGCCTGCGCGTCGACGGCGCTCTTGAAGTTGTCGCGCTCGGTGTCGCGGGCGATGGTTTCCAGCGACTGGCCGGTGTGCTTGGCCAGGATTTCGTTCAGCCGCGCGCGCAGCGTCAGGATCTCGCGGGCGTGGATGTCGATGTCGGTGGCCTGGCCCTGGAAGCCGCCCAGCGGCTGGTGGATCATCACCCGCGAGTTCGGCAGCGCATAGCGCTTGCCGGCCGCGCCCGACGCCAGCAGCAGCGCGCCCATCGAGGCGGCCTGGCCGACGCAGATGGTGCTCACGTCCGGCTTGATGTACTGCATGGTGTCGTAGATCGCCATGCCGGCGGTGACCACGCCACCCGGCGAATTGATGTAGATGCTGATGTCCTTCTCCGGATTGTCCGCTTCCAGGAACAGCAGCTGAGCCACGATCACATTGGCCATATGGTCGTCGATCGGGCCGACCAGGAAGATCAGGCGCTCCTTCAGCAGGCGCGAATAGATGTCGTAGGCGCGCTCGCCGCGGCTGGTCTGTTCGACCACCATCGGAACCAGATTCAAGGCCTTGGTCACATTGTCCACGCGGTGATCTCCTGCTGCTCGGGGTCCGTCCCTGCACGGGGGTGTGCAGGGCTTCGCATCGTGTTGCGCCCCGCCGCCGCGGGGAGGTGAAACGGGATCCGCGTCGCGCAGGTCGGCTGCGCAACGCGGCGACGCGCCGTCTTATTGACGGATCGCGTCCTGGAACGACATCGCCTGCTCGGTGTGCTGGGCGCGCTCGGCGATCCAGTCGATCACCTGCTCTTCCATCACACGGCTCTGCAGTCCCCCCATCAACTGGGGATCGTTGCGGTACATCTCAATGACCTGTTCCGGCTCTTCGTAGGTCGAGGCGATCAGGCGCAGCGTCTCCGAGACCCGCTTCGGGTCCAGGCGCAGCTCGTTGCGGCGGGCGACCTCGCCGACCAGCAGGCCGACCAGCACGCGCTTGCGCGCGGCGTCCATGAAGCCCTGATGGGCGTCGTCCGGCACCTGGCCCGGGTCGCGGCCCGAACGGCGCATCTGCTCGACCTGCTGCGCCAGCATGGCGCGCGCTTCGTTCTCGACCAGGCGCGGCGGCATTTCGACCGAGGCGTAGGCGGCGATCAGCTGCTCGCCGACTTCGCGACGCAGGCGGTTCATCAGCGCGCCCTTGAGCTCGCGCTCGAGGTTGATGCGGATGTCCTTGCGGAACTGCTCGGCATCGCCGCTCTTCACGCCGAAGCTCTTGATGAACTCCTTGTCCACGTCCGGCAGCACCGGCGCGGCCACGTCGACCGCCTTCACATGGACCTGGACCTGCTTGCCGGCGAACTGCGGCACGCGCCAGTCGACCGGGAAGTCGACGGTCAGGGTCTTCTCTTCGTCCTTGGACAGGCCGACCAGGCCCTGCTCGATCGCCGGGAACATGACGCCCGAGCCGATCACGCTGCTGCCCTTCTCCACGCCCTCGGCCGGCAGACGTTCGTCGCCGACCTGCGACCAGGTCTCCAGGGTCACCAGGTCGCCGTCCTGCGCCGGACGCGCGGCCGGCTGCCAGGTACGACGCTGCAGGCGCAGGTTCTCGATCATCTGCTCGATGTCGGCGTCGGTGACCTCGGCGGTGTGGCGGATCACCTGCAGCGTCGAGACGTCGATGTCGCCGAAGTCCGGCACCACTTCGAAGGTGGCCACGAACTGCAGTTCGTTGTCGCCGGCGCGGTCGATGCGCGGGTTGCCGGCCAGGCGCAGTTCGTGCTCGCGCACGGCCGAGTCGAAGGTCTCGCGCAGCAGGCCGTCCAGCGCCTCGGCGCGGATCTGCGGCCCGAACCGCTGCTCGATCACCTTGGCCGGAATCTTGCCCGGACGGAAGCCCTTGATCCGCGCGGTGCGCGCGACTTCGCGCAGGCGGCCGCCGACATGGGTTTCCAGGCGATCCTCCGGCAGGGTGAAGGTCAGACGCCGTTCCAGGGTACCGGTGGTTTCGATCGAAGCTTGCATGTGGACTCCTGCCACCGGGAGCCCACGGCTCTCGGCACGATGTAGAAAAGTACGGGTTGGCGCGGGCACGGGACAGCCGCCGCAGCCGGATAGTTTCGCCTATTCCCGCGGCGCCTGCCAGCGCAGGGCCGGGACGCCGCCGTGGCGACGCCGAACCCGCCATCGCCACAAGGGGCCATCGGGGGCTGGATGGTGCGAAAGAGGGGACTCGAACCCCTACGCCTTGCGGCACTGGTACCTAAAACCAGGGCGTCTACCAATTCCGCCACTTTCGCGCTGCGGCGCCGGAAGGCGCCTGCCGGCACATTGTTGCAGGCCGGCCGGCAAAGAAAAAGGCACCTGCCGGAGCAGGTGCCTTTCGTTTTGGTGGGCCGTCAAGGATTCGAACCTTGGACCTATTGATTAAGAGTCAACTGCTCTACCAACTGAGCTAACGGCCCTGAAACTGAGTCGCACATTCTATGTGCTTTTTTGCTTCGTTGCAACACCCGCGAAGCATCGGGTCACGCGATCAATGGGGTGGCTGAGGGGACTCGAACCCCCGACATCTGGAATCACAATCCAGTACTCTAACCAACTGAGCTACAGCCACCATTGAAACCTTGCATCTCCTGCCCGGCGCCATGTGGCGCGCCCGACAGGAATCGAACCTGTAACCGCCGGCTTAGAAGGCCGGTGCTCTATCCAGTTGAGCTACGGGCGCCCTGGCTGGATTGTCGCATTCCTTTCCGCCGTTGGACATCGGATTGGTCGGGGTAGAGGGATTCGAACCCCCGACATCCTGCTCCCAAAGCAGGCGCGCTACCAGACTGCGCTATACCCCGGCGGAACATCCCTCGCGGCCAAGGCCGGAAAGGTCGGCTATTGTGGGAAGCTTGCGGCCCGCTGTCAACGTCGCATGCACGCAACATCGCCTGCGCTATGCTCACGGCTTGCCATCGGCATCGGCCGAGAGCCATTTTGAAGGAGAAAACAGCATGCTTCGCAGCGGCAACCCCGCCCTGAAGGAATCCACCTTCCTCGATCTGCACAGCGGCAACGTGGTCTCGCCCGGCAACGGCACGGTCGTCGCGCGCGACAGCGGTGCGATGACCCTGAACGGCACCGCCAACAAGACCGGCATCCTGTTGATGCTGACAGCGCTCACCGCCGTATTCGCCTGGAGCCAGTCGGTTTCGATCGATGCCGCGGGCAACGCGATGATCGCTCCTGGCGTGGCCGGCTACGCGCTGGGCGGCCTGATCGGCGGCTTCATCCTGGCCCTGATCACGATCTTCAAGAAGGAATGGTCGCCCATCACCGCGCCGCTGTACGCGCTGGTGGAAGGCTTCTTCCTGGGATCGATCTCGGCGATGTACGAAGTGCGCTTCAACGGCATCGTGCTGCAGGCCGTGCTGCTGACCTTCGGCACCCTGTTCGCGATGCTGTTCGCCTACCGCAGCGGCATGATCAAGGCCACCGAGAACTTCAAGTTGGGCGTGGTCGCGGCCACCGGCGGCATCGCGCTGGTGTACCTGGCGACCATGGTGCTGGGCTTCTTCAACATCCAGATCCCCTACATCCACGCCTCCGGCACGGTCGGCATCCTGTTCAGTCTGTTCGTGGTGGTGGTGGCGGCGCTGAACCTGGTACTGGACTTCGACTTCATCGAGAGCGGCGTCGAACAGGGCGCACCCAAGTACATGGAGTGGTACGGCGCGTTCGGCCTGATGGTGACGCTGGTGTGGCTGTACCTGGAGTTCCTGCGCCTGCTGTCGAAGCTGCAGTCGCGGAACTAAGCCGGGAGTCGGGAATCGGGATTGGGGAATCGTAAAAGCGAACTCCCCTTGATCGATGAGCGGGCTTGGCTTCAGACAAGTTTCCGAGCAAAAGAAAGGGCGCCCTGGGGCGCCCTTTCTTTTTTCTGCGATCTTCCGGACGCTCAGAGGCGGCTGGCGATGGCCTTGGCGAAGCCCATGGTGTTGCCGCTGCCACCCAGGTCCGGGGTCAGACCGTCCTTGGCTTCCAGCGTGGCGACGATGGCGTTGCGCAGGCGCTCGGCGTTCTGCGGCTGGCCGATATGGTCCAGCAACTGCGCCGCGCCCAGCAGCAGCGCGCACGGGTTGGCCTTGCCCTGCCCGGCGATGTCCGGGGCCGAGCCGTGCACGGCTTCGAAGATCGCCGCGTCCACGCCGATGTTGGCGCCCGGGGCCAGACCCAGGCCGCCGACCAGGCCGGCGCACAGGTCCGACAGGATGTCGCCGAACAGGTTGGTGGTGACGATGATGTCGAACTGCTCCGGGCGCATCACCAACTGCATGCACGCGTTGTCGACGATCATTTCCTGGAATTCGATCTCCGGGTAGTTCGCCGCCACGTCGCGCGCCACCTTCAGGAACAGGCCCGAGGTTGACTTGATGATGTTGGCCTTGTGCACCGCGGTGACCTTCTTGCGGCCGGTCGCGCGGGCCAGGTCGAAGGCGTAGCGGACGATGCGCTCGGAACCCTTGCGGGTCACCTTGGCCATCGACAGTGCGGTCTCGCCGTCGGCGGACACTTCCTGGCCTTCGCTCAGGTAGGCGCCTTCGGTGTTCTCGCGCACGGTGATCAGGTCCACGCCGGCGCCGAAGCGCGACTTGGTGTTGGGGAACGACTTGGCCGGACGCACGTTGGCGTACAGGTCGAACTGGCGGCGCATGGCCACGTTGATCGAGCTGAAGCCCTCGCCCACCGGCGTGGTCAGCGGGCTCTTCAGCGCCACCTTGTTCTTGCGGATCGACTCCAGCGTGGCGGCCGGCAGCAGGTCGCCGTGCTTCTCCAGCGCCACCAGGCCCGCATCGGCGTATTCGTAGGTGAGGCCGGCGTTCAGCGCGTCGAGCACGAACAGCGTGGCGTCCATGATCTCCGGGCCGATGCCATCGCCACGGATGACCGTGATTGTCTGCGTCATAGGGTTGCGGTTTCCGTACAAGAGGGGGGAGCGCCGCCCGGGAACCGGGGCTGCAGGCGCAAGGAGGTTTCAGCGGTAATTATGCCCGAAGCCGGTGAAGGCGCCCAAAACCGGACGGCCTCCGGCGCGGGCGCCGGTGGCCATCGGGGCAGCCCGAAGCCGGCTCAGTCGTGCGCGTGCTGCGCTGGCGCGGCGGCCTCGCCGGCCTCCAGCGTGTCGAGGAAGTCCACGGCGCGGCGCAGGTGCGGGATCACGATGGAGCCGCCGACCACCAGGCCCACCGAGAACGTCTCGAAGAACTCCTCGCGGCTGACCCCGGCCTCCTTGCACTGGGCCACGTGGTAGCTGATGCAGTCGTCGCAGCGCAGCACCAGCGAGGCGACCAGGCCGAGCAGTTCCTTGGTCTTCACGTCCAGGGCGCCGGCCTGGTAGGTCTGGGTATCCAGCGCGAAGAAGCGCCGCACCACCTGGTTCGGCTCGGCCAGGATGCGCTGGTTCATGCGCTGGCGGAACTCGGTGAACGCGCGGACCCGGTCCTCCCCGGATGCGCCGCCCTCGCCCGTCGCGGCGCCGCTCATGCCTGCACCTCGGGGGCGTGGCCGTCGAGCAGCGGCTCCAGCTTGCCGGCACGGTGCAGCGCCATCATGTCGTCGTAGCCGCCGACGTGGACGTCGCCGACGAAGATCTGCGGCACGCTGGTGCGCCGCGCCAGCGCGACCATCTTTTCGCGCTCTGCCGGGTCCAGGTCGATCCGCACCTCGTTCCAGCTGCGGCCCTTGCTCTTGAGGAAGTTCTTGGCCGCCACGCAGTAGGGGCAGATCGCGGTGGAATAGAGGGTGATCGGCGGGCCGCCGGCGTGGCCGGTGTCGGCAGTTGGGTTGTCCACGGGAAACTCCGGGCGGTGTAGAAGGTCCAAGCCACTATGGTAGCGGCCGGGTGGATTTTCGAGGCCGCTGCCGCAACACTGCGAATCATCCCGGATTCACCGTCGTCCCGGCCGCCACCCGGCGTCCGCCTGCCCCCTGGAGCCTGTCTTGCGCCTGCTGCCGCTCGCCTTCGCGATCACCCTGGCCACCGCCTGCGCCGTGGCGCCGGCCCAGGAGAACAAGCTGCCGGACATCGGCTCCTCGGCCGGCGAGCTGCTGACCCCGGCGCGCCAGGCCGAGTACGGCAAGATGATGCTGGCCGAGCTGCGCAGCTACGGCTACGTGCTCGAGGACCCGCTGATCGACGACTGGCTGCAGACCATGGGCACCCGGCTCGGCGCCAACAGCGACCAGCCGCAGCAGAAGTTCACCTTCTTCATGCTGCGCGACCGCCAGATCAACGCCTTCGCCACCCTCGGCGGCTACGTGGCGGTCAACGCCGGGTTGGTACTGACCGCCGAGCGCGAGGACGAGGTGGCCGCGGTGCTGTCGCACGAGATCGCCCACGTCACCCAGCAGCACGTGCTGCGCGGGGTCGAGCGGGCGCAGCGCGACCAGATCCCGATCCTGCTCGGCATGCTCGCCGCGGTGGTCGCGGCGCAGCAGGCCGGCGGGCGCTCCAGCGGCGACGCCACCCAGGCGGCGATCGCCAGCGGCCTGGGGCTGATGCAGCAGCGGCAGATCGACTACACCCGCTCCAACGAATCGGAGGCCGACCGCCTGGGCATCCGCACCCTGGCGCGCAGCGGCTACGACGTCGACGCGATGGCCGGCTTCTTCGAGCGCATGTCGCTGGCGATGCGCGGCAACCAGGGCGGCTACAGCACCCCGGACTTCCTGATGACCCACCCGGTCACCACCACCCGCATCAGCGAGGCCCACGAGCGCGCCGAGCAGATGAAGAAGAACACCCTGACCCTGACCACCAGCGTGCCCGGCGGCACCCTGAAGGAGCGCGTCGATCCGAACGACGTGTCGCTGAGCCAGCCGCTGGGCGCGCCCAGCAACCCGCTGCTGCCGGGCGGCCTGCAACTGCCGTTCGCCAACTACGCGCGCGGCCCCAGCGGCCAGTTCGAATGGGCCCGCGAGCGGCTGCGGGTGTTCAGCGCCAACACCCCGGCCGATGCGATCCGCGAGTACGAAGGCCTGCGCCAGGGCAGCAAACAGGGCCTGAGCGATGCCCAGCGCTATGGCCTGGCGCTGGCCCGGCTGCGTGCCGGCGGCAGTGCGCAGGAGGTCGCGCAGACGCTGGAAAGCCTGCTGCAGGCGCACCCGGACAACTGGTGGCTGACCGTGGCGGTGGCCGAGGCCGAGGCCAAGGCCGGCCGCAACCAGGCCGCCGACCAGCGCTTCGAGGCGCTGGTCAAGCGCATGCCCAGCAACCGGGCGGTGGCGCTGAGCTATGCGACCGCCCTCAACGAGCAGGGCGGCCGCCAGGCCGGCCAGCGCGCCCAGGCGGTGCTGCGGCCGCTGCTCGGGGCGGCCGCGGAGGACCCGGTGTTCCAGCGCACCTTCGCCCGCGCCTGCGAACTGGCCGGCGACGACACCCGCGCCGGCGAGGCCTATGCCGAGGCGGCCTACCTGAACGGGCATCCGGAGCAGGCCCTGATCCAGCTGAGCAACCTGAAGAAGCGCAGCGACCTGGACTACGTGGCGCGCGCGCGCATCGACGCCCGCATCGCCGCGATCACCCCGACGGTTCTGGAACTGCGCCGCCAGGGCGTGCAGGACCCGGACATGCAACGGCGCTGAAACGCGCCCGTGTCAGGCGTCACTCAAACGTAATAAAACCGTAGTCTACTGGCGACCTTCCTCCCCAGTTCCACGGTGCCGTTGTGCAGAAACGCATCCTGATCGTCGACGACGAGCCGGCCATCCGCGACATGGTCGCGTTCGCCCTGCGCAAGGGCGACTTCGAGCCGGTGCACGCCGGCGATGCCCGCGAAGCGCAGACCTCGATCGCCGACCGGGTCCCGGACCTGATCCTGCTGGACTGGATGCTGCCCGGCACCAGCGGCCTGGAACTGGCCCGGCGCTGGCGCAAGGATGCGATGACCCGCGAAGTGCCGATCATCATGCTCACCGCCCGCGGCGAGGAGAACGACCGCGTCGGCGGCCTGGAGGCCGGCGTCGACGACTACGTGGTCAAGCCGTTCTCGGCACGCGAGCTTCTGGCGCGGATCCGCGCGGTGATGCGCCGCACCCGCGAGGACGACGAGGACGGCAGCGTCTCGGTCGGCAGCCTGCGCATCGACGGCGCCGCGCACCGGGTGTTCGCCGGCGAGGCGCCGGTGCCGATCGGCCCGACCGAGTACCGCCTGCTGCACTTCTTCATGACCCATCCCGAGCGCGTCTACAGCCGCGCGCAGTTGCTCGATCACGTCTGGGGCGGCAGCGTCTACGTGGAAGAGCGCACCATCGACGTGCACATCCGCCGCCTGCGCAAGACGCTGGAGCCGTTCTCGGTGGAAAACATGGTGCAGACCGTCCGCGGTTCCGGCTATCGCTTCTCTGCGTCCATCTGACCGCCGCCTTCGCCTGCTATAACGGCGGACGGATCACGATCCTTTGCGACAGAGTGCGTTCCCGATGCCCCGCCACATCCGCTCCGCCTGGTTGAAGACCCTCGGCACGCTCGCCGGCCTGCTGTTGCTGGCGTTGCTGATCGGCTGGATCGGCGGCCATGTGTGGATGGCGCTGACCCTGATGTCGCTGGGGGTGATGGGCTGGCACTACTGGCGGCTGCGGCGGGTGCTGCGGCGGCTGACCGCGCGCCAGCGCTGGGAGCCGCCGGCCGGCACCGGCGTGTGGAACGAACTGGACCGGCTGCTGTACCGCAGCCAGGCGGAAATGCGCGTGCGCAAGCGGCGCCTGCTGGACATGCTGCGCGCCTACCGCGCCGCCGCCGCGGCGCTGCCGGATGCGGTGGTGGTGGTGGACCGCAACAGCCAGCGCATCCAATGGTTCAACGAAGCAGCCGGCACCCTGCTCGGCCTGCGCCACCCCGGCGACCTCGGCGCGCCGGTGGTGGAGCGACTGCAGCCGATGCCGCTGGCGCACTGGCTCAGCGGCGGCCGCAACGCCGAGCCGATGCTGGACATGCCCTCCCCGGTCGACGACCGCCTGCGCCTGAACCTGCGCCTGATTCCCTATTCCGACGACCACTGGCTGCTGGTCGCGCGCGACGTCAGCAAGCTGCTGCAACTGGAGCAGGTGCGCCGGGATTTCGTCGCCAACGTCTCGCACGAGTTGCGCACGCCGCTGACCGTGGTCCACGGCTACCTGGACATGCTCGACCCGGAGGACTTCCCGGATTCGGGGCCGATGATCGCCGAGATGCGCAAGCAGTCGCAGCGCATGACCCAACTGGTCGAGGACCTGCTGACCCTGTCGCGGCTGGAATCGCAGGAACACGCCAACGAGGAGTCGATCGCGATGGCGCCGATGCTGGCCACGCTGCGCCGCGAGGCCGAGGCGCACAGCCAGGGCCGGCACCGCATCGAGGTCCACGACGAGGCCGATTGCGACCTGGTCGGCTCCAACAAGGAACTGCACAGCGCCTTCTCCAACCTGGTCACCAACGCGGTGCGCTATACCGCGGCCGGCGGCACCATCCGCATCACCTTCGCCCGCGAGGGCGATGGCGCGGTGCTGGCGGTGCGCGACAGCGGCTACGGCATTCCCGCGCATCACCTGCCGCGGATCACCGAGCGCTTCTACCGCGTCTCCAGCAGCCGCTCGCGCGAGAGCGGCGGCACCGGCCTGGGCCTG
>NZ_NSGT01000097.1:0-43532 GCF_009192905.1 Xanthomonas sp. LMG 12459 | reverse complement strand
GTCCCGGCTGCGCGCGCAGCCGGGACCGTGGTGGCGAATGCCGAACAGGGAGATGGCTTCGCTCATCGAGGCCGGCTCGCTCAGGCCTGCTCGCGGAACGCGCGGTACAGGTCCTTCCAGTCCTCGCGCTCCTTCACCACGGTTTCCAGGTATTCCTTCCACACCAGCGCGTCCTGCACCGGATCCTTGACGATGGCGCCGATCATGCCGGCGGCCATGTCGCCGGGGCGCAACACGCCGTCGCCGGAATGGCCGGCCAGGGCCATGCCGTTGTTGATCACGGAAATGGCCTCGGCGGTGGAGAGCGTGGCGGTCGGGCTCTTCAACTTGGCCTTGCCGTCTTCGGTGACGCCATTGCGCAACTCGCGGAAGATGCGCACCACCCGCGCCACTTCCTGCAGCGCCGGCGGCTCGGCCGGCAGGTCCAGCGCCGCGCCCATTTCGGCCACGCGCTTGCGCACGATCGCCACTTCGTCCTCCTCGCTGGACGGCACCGGCAGGATCACGGTGTTGAAGCGGCGCTTCAGCGCGCTGGACAGTTCGTTGACGCCCTTGTCGCGGTTGTTGGCGGTGGCGATCACGCTGAAGCCGCGCACCGCCTGCACTTCGCTGCCCAGCTCCGGGATCGGCAGGGTCTTTTCCGACAGCACGGTGATCAGCGCGTCCTGCACGTCGGCCGGAATGCGGGTGAGCTCCTCGATGCGGGCGATCTTGCCCAGGCGCATGGCCTGCATCAGCGGACTCGGCACCAGGGCCTTCTCGCTGGGCCCGTTGGCCAGCAGCTGCGCATAGTTCCAGCCGTAGCGGATCTGCTCTTCGCTGGTGCCGGCGGTGCCCTGCACCAGCAGCGTGGAATCGCCGCTGATCGCCGCGGTCATGTGTTCGGACACCCAGGACTTGGCGGTGCCCGGTACGCCGAACAGCAGCAGGGCGCGATCGGTGGCGATGGTCGCCACGGCCACTTCCATCAGGCGGCGGTCGCCGATGTACTTGGGGCTGACCACGAAGCCGTTCTCCAGCGTGCCGCCGAGCAGGTAGGTCACCACCGCCCAGGGCGACAGCTGCCAGTTGGCAGGCCGCTGGCGGCTGTCCTGGCGGCGCAGTTCCTCCAGTTCCTCGGCGTATTGATGTTCGGCGTGCTGGCGCAGGACGGCAGTGCTCATGAGGTCTCCAGTGAAAGGCGTGAGGATCAGGATGCGGCGTGCAGGCTCTGGCGCAGGACCAGGAGCTGGCGGGCCTGCTGCACGCAATCGAGCAAGGCGGCGCTGGCGTCCGCAGGCGGATCGGCCACCTGCACCCGCGGCAATGCCGACGGATGCAGGACGGCAAGCAGTTCCAGCAGCGCGTCGCGCAGCAGATAGTCGTGGCGCAGCATCGGAGCGCCGAACAGCGAGCCCAGGTCTGTCGCCAGCGACTGCGAATAGGCGGCGCTCAAGTGCTGGCCGTGGGCGGTGCCGGCCAGCACCTCACCGAGCAGCGCCTGCCGCTGCAGTTGCGCGGTACTCGGCGGCCAGTAGCGCTCGCGCCGCTCCGGCGGCAGCAGGGCCAGCAGCTCGCTCGGGCTGCGCTGCCGTTGCTCCACGTCGAGCAGGGCTTCCACCCAGGCCGGCTCGCTGGCGTCCACCTGCTCCAGCCAGGCACGCAGCAGGGCGGCGTCCCACTCCGTGGTGCGGGACCAGGCCAGCACCTCTTGCGGGGTCTTCTCCAGCGTGCGGCACCACCAGGCGAGCGGCAACTGCCGCGCCAGTTGATAGAGCCACCAGGCGCGCTCACCGAGCGCGTCGCTGTCGGGCCGCTTGCTGTCGATGGCCGCCTCGTTCCACCCGGCATCGGCCGCCCTCGGCGCCTCCAGGGTCCAGCTCACTCGGCGCAACAGGCCGGTGCGCTGCTGTTGCAACACCGCCGACATCTGCGCCTGCAGGTACTGCGCATGTGCGGTGGACGACAACCGCGCCAGCATCGGCCCGGCCAACTGGCGGACCTCGCGGCTGCGGTCCTTCAGCAGTTGCTGCAGGAACGGCGCATCGGCCTCGCACAACTGCGGCTGTAACGCATCGACGCAGGCGGCGCGTTCACGTGCGGACAGTTCCTTCTGCGCGTCCTGCAGGCGCTGGCGCGCGCCGTCGGGGTCTGACGCGCGCAACTGCCGCAAGGCCAGCAGGCGCGCATCGAACGTGCCCTCCTCCCAGATCCGCGCCAGATCGGCAGGCGTCTGCGCCGCCGCTACCGCATCGGCGGCGTAGGTCCACTCCGCATTGCGCCCTGCGAGCCAGCGGCCGCGCGCGCCCAGCACCGGGCGCAATGCGCCCCGCAGCGCGCTCAGGCGCGCGCCTGCGTCCAATGCCTGCGGCAGTACCACGACCGGCAGATGCTGGCCGCGTGCGGCCAGTTGCAGGCAGGCTTCGTGGCGAAGGCGTTTCAGCCACGCTGCGGGCTGCGCGCTGGCGAACAGCGCCCGCAACAGCGGCACCCAGGCATGGTCTGCGGGCAACGCTTGCGGATCGTGCGGCGCGGGCGGCGGTAGTGGCAGTGGCGCGCCGAGACGCAGCGCCGCACGCCGGCAGGAGGCCAACGCGCCCACCTGCAGGCTGTAGCCCAGTGCGGCATCTTCCTGCGTGGCGATGGCGGCGAGCACCTCGCCGAGTGCGCCATCGAGGGCAATCCGTTGCGCGCGATCGATGCCCAGCAGCGCCGGTTTCAACCAGGCCTCGTTCATGCCGCGCTCCTTTCCCAGCGCTCGCCCTGCGCGTTCCACGCGCTGAGCGGCCACAGCGTGTCGCCGTCCCACTCGCCCATCAGGCAGACAGGATGACCGCCGGCGAACGCGAGCAGCGCCCAAGCCTGCATCGCGGGCAGCTGCAGCGGCAGGCTGCCTTCGCTGTGCTGCGCCCGGACGCTGCGGCCGTCGTGCGCGATCTGCGCCTCCTGCAGGCGCATCGGCACCTGCGGCAGCCATGGGTTGAGCGCATGCGCACGGGCGGCGGGGTCCAGGGTGTCGGTGCGCGGCAGCGCGGCGCCGGCCTCCACGCCGGCATCGAGTTCGCTCGGCACGGCGCGCAACGGCACCGTACCCGGATGGAAATGCAGGCAGCCGGCATGCACATGACCGTTGCGCCACTGCTGCTCCCATCCGCGCCCGCCGTGGCTGTACTCCTGCAGCAGCGCGGGGCGGCCACTGTCTAGGCCCTGCAGCCACACCCGGCGTTCCAGCAGATTGCCCGGCTGCTCGATCAGGTGCTGGCCCTGCACATGCCAACGATCGTGCACCGCCTCGCCTTCGCGCAACACGGTGTCGCGCTCCAGCGGCCAGCCCAGTGCGGCACGCAGGTCCGCCTGGCGCGCGGCGCTGAAATCCCCTGCGCGCGGCACCGCCTGGACCAACAGTTGCAGCAGGCCGAGGCGTTCGCCGAGGTCGGCGAGCTGCGCGAGATCGCGGCCGCCCTCGCCCACGGCGCGCTCCAACTGCGCGGCCAGGCCGGGAGCCTGCGCATCGACCATGCGCGCCATCATGCGCCGCGCGTCCTGGCCGAATTCCGCGCCCAGATTGGCCAGGCCCTGGCGGAACTGGTCGGCGATCCAGCGTTGCAGTTCAGCCGCGCCGGCCTGCATGCGCGCCCAACGCGCCTGTTCGCGCCTGGCTGCCGCCGCGGCCTGGACCTGCGGATCGGGCGGCGGTGTGCTGGCGGCGACCTCCTCCTTGCGCGCCGCGCGTTCGCGACGTCCCTGCATCCATTCCTCGACCCAGGCCGGCCGAGTGCCCGGCACGCAGCGCGGGTTGCCGTCGGCATACAGCAACAGCATGGCCAGCCCGTGCTTGCACGGAAACTTGCGGCTGGGGCACGAGCAACGGCTGACCAGCGCGACCAGGTCCACCTGGGTCTGGTAGGGCTTGGCGCCACTGCCCTGGCATTCTCCCCACAGCACCTCGGCGTCGGCGCCGAGCAGGCCCCACTTCCCGTCCGTGGCCAGGCCGGCGGCCGCCTTGGCCGATGCCGCATCCGGCGCAAGCGCGAGGACCTGCTCGCGCGTGAGTCGCACTTCCATATCCTTACTCATCTCAGCGTCCGGTCGATGATAGCCGAGGTTGTGTGGCAATCAGCGACATGGTCGGCGCCGGACACGCGGCACGCGGGCGGCTGCCTCGTTGGCTCACCGACCGCGTGTGCCTTTGCGCTGACAACTGGGCATGCGACGCCGGTCGATGGCGCCTGTCATTCCCTCGCTGGCTGCGGCATCACGCACCCCTCGCATGTCGCACTGCCGCACCTGCAGCCGTGGGGTTCAGCCGCCCCGCGCCAACCGCCGCCGGATCTGGGCGCGCTGTTTCGCGCTGAACGCAGCGGCGTGGGTCTGCAACAGTGCGATCACCGTCGTATGCGCCGCCTCGGTGCGGCGTTGCAGTTCCCGGGTGGCGGCGTGCTCGATGGAGCGCCATTCGGCGGGGGTGGTTCCAGTTGGGAGGGCGGTGCTGTCTGCGTGCATTGCGGGATCCGATTTGCGGCACGGGCGGGCCGATGCAGGTGTCGACCTTGATGCACTTTACCGCCAAGCCGGCCATCGGTGGTTCGTGCCGCGTGGACAGCCAGATGCAGAACCGCATCTGCGCTCCGCAGTTCGGCGCGTGGACGTGCCGCGGTCGACGGGTTCATCGACGAGGCGCCGTTCGCCGCGACATCGAGCATGGGCACTGCGATGGGGCGAATTGTGCGCCACTCCCGCTGGCCAAGCCCCCGCCACATCCCACAGCCGTTGCGAGCCTCAGGCCAGGCGCTTGCGCGGGTTCGCCGCGGACGCACCTGTGACCAGCGCATCCGCGTCGCCGGCAGGCGCATGCGGCAAGCGCACCCGCGCACACAGCCCACCGCCCGCACGGTTGGCGAACTCCAGCGTGCCGCCGTGCGCCTGGCAGATGGCCGCGGCGATCGACAGGCCGAGGCCGCTGCCGCCGGAATGGCGTGCCCGCGAATCGTCGGCGCGCCAGAAACGGTCGCCCATCCGCGCCAGCGCTTCCTCGTCGACGCCGGGACCGCGATCGGCCACGCGGATCAGCACGCCATCGGCATCGGCCTGCGCCTCCAGCGCCAGTTCGCCGCCGGCCGCGGCGTAGCGCAGCGCATTGTCGATCAGCACCGACAGCACCTGGCCCAGGCGGTCACGGTCGGCGCTGATGTGCAACTGCTCGGGAATGCGCACCTGCATCTGCATGCCGGCCTCCTGCAGCGGCTGCGCCGCCCAGGTCAGGCGTTCGCGGACCAGGGCGCCGAGTGCGAACCTCTGCGGCTCCAGCATCAACTGGTTGGCGCGTGCCATCGACAGCAGGTGCAGGTCGCCGACCAGGCGATTGATCTGTTCCAGTTGGCGCTGGACCATGCGCAACTGCTCCTCGCTGCTCGGGAACACCTGGTCGAGCATGCCCTGCACCCGCCCCATCGCCGCGTTGAGCGGGGTGCGCAGTTCGTGCGCCAGCATCGCGCTGGACTCGCGCACCTCGCGCTCGTACCGCTGCAGCTGCGCGCTCATGCCGTTGAAGTCGGTCGCCAGCCCGGCCAGTTCGTCCGGGGCGCCGGGCACAACGCGCGCACGTGCGGCGAAATCGCCATCGCTGATCCGCCGCGCCGCCTCGGCGACGTTGGAGAACTGCCGCGACAATGGCCGCGAAGCGAGCAGACCGCAGACCACGATCACCGGAATCGACGCCAGCACCATGCCCGCCAGCAGCCACCAGTCGCGGCTGGCCAGTCCGGGCAGGAAGTCGGCCACGTCGTAATAGGTTTCGAACAGTTCCCACAGGCGCCGCGCATTGCTGTGCGGATCCTCGCGCAGTTGCAGCATCTCCTGCCGCGCCTGCGGCGGCAGGCGGCTCAGGGTGGAGACGTCCCAGATCGCGAAGCGCAGCACCATGCCCAGCGCGATCGCGATGATGGTCAGCACCGCCAGCGCGCTCATGCGCAGGCCTACCCATTGCCACAGCGGGGCGTGGCGTTTGCGGCGGAACCAGGCCCAGTTCATCGGAAACGGTAGCCGATCGCGCGCACGGTCACCAGCAGGCCGGTGACCTGCTCATGTTCCAGCTTCTTGCGCAGGTTGTGCACGTGCGCATCCACCACCCGCTCCAGCGCGTCGCTGTCGGGCAGGCAGATCTCCAGCAGTTCGCTGCGGGTGAAGGCCTTGAACGGCGTCTTCATCAGCGTCGCGAGGATGTTGAACTCGGTCGGGGTCAGTTCCAGCGCCACCTCGTGGCCGTCGGCATCGCGCACGGTGGCACGCACCGCGGCGGTGTCCACGGTGAGGCGCTCGTGGCGCAGCGGCTCCTCGCTGGCACGCGCCGGCCCGGCGCGGCGCAGCACCGCATACACCCGCGCCACCACTTCCTTGGGGCTGTACGGCTTGACCACGTAGTCGTCGGCGCCGTAACGCAGCGCGCCGAGCTTCTCCGGTTCGTCGCCCATCGCGGTGACCATGATCACCGGCGTGTCGCTGCTGCGGCGGATCGTGGACAGCACCTCGGTGCCGCTGAGCCGCGGCAGCATCACGTCCAGCAGCACCAGGTCCGGCTTCCACTGCGCATGCACCGCCACCGCCTTCTGCCCGTCCTCGGCGATGGTGACCTCGAAGCCGTCGCGGCGCAGGTAGGCCTCGAGGATGCTGGCGCTATCGGCATCGTCTTCGACCAGCAGGATCTTCTTCGCGTGCATTGCCCGGTGCCCGTGTTTGGCGTCTTGATGGAATCTTGAAGATTCCTAGAAGGCGGCTTGAACATGCCCGCCGATGCTGGCAGTCGAGTTCGATCACCCGACCGCTGCCATGATTCTACCGTCCCTGCCGCTTCGCCCGTGTCGCACCCGCGCCCTGCTCTGCCTGCTCGCGCTCGCCCTGGGTGGCTGCTCCCTGGCGCCGGTCTACCAACGCCCGCAACCGGCCATGCCGCCCACCTTCGGCGCGACCAACGCGACCGCGGCCGCCGCACCGGATCGCGGTGAGAGTGCGCTCACCGACCAGGAACTGCAGTTCGTACGGACATTCTCGCCGCAGCACGACCTGGCCCCGCTGCTGACCCAGGCACTGGCCCACGATCCGGACTTCCGCAATGCCGTGCTGACCGTGCAGCAGGCGCGCGCCCAGTACCGCATCGAACGCGCGCAGCAGCTGCCGCAGCTGGGCCTCGATGCCCAGGGCACGCGTCGCAGCTACGACGACGCGGCCACGCAGGCGCGCTATGGCCAGAAGCTGAGTACCGTCGCAGTCGGCGTGGATGGCTTCGAACTGGACCTGTTCGGCAAGCTGGCCTCGCTGTCGGCGGCGGCGCAGCAGCGTTACCTGGCCTCCGAAGACGGCCGCCAGGCGGCGCGCGGCGCGCTGATCGCCGAGGTGCTGCGCGCCTACACACTGGAGCGTGCTGCCCTGCAGAGCCAGCAGCAGGCGCAGACCATCGCCGAGCGCAGTGCCGCACTGCTGGCGATCGCCACGCGCCAGCAGGCGGTCGGGCTGATCTCCCGCGATGCGCTGGACCGCCAGCGCCACGACGACGACCAGGCGCAGGCGCGCGCGCAGCAGGCCACCAGCGATCACGCCGCCGCTCGCCGCGCCCTGCAACTGCTCGCCGGCTACGCCACGCCGGACGGCGCCGGCACTTTGCAGGACCTGATGCCGGGTGCCGGGCAGGACGATGGCCGCACCTGGCGCGACCTCGACTCGCAGTTGCTGCTGCAGCGCCCGGACATCCGCCAGGCCGAGGCCGAACTGCGCGCGCGCAATGCCGACATCGGCGCCGCGCGCGCCGCGTTCTTCCCGTCGATCCGCCTGAGCACCTCGCTGGGTACCGCCAGCGAGGCATTGAACGGCCTGTTCATGCCCGGCAGCCGCACCTGGAGCTTCATGCCGCAACTGGTGCTGCCGCTGTTCGACGGCGGCCGCAACCGCGCCAACCTGGATCTCGCACAGCTGCGCAAGGACGGCGCGGTGGCCGACTACGAGAAGACCGTGGAAGCGGCGTTCCGCGAGGTCGCCGATGCGCTGGATGCGCTGCCGGCGCTGCAGCAGCGCGAACGTGGCGAACGCACCAATCTCGAACGCGAACGCCAGCGTGTGGCGCGCCTGCAGCAGCGCGTCGCGCAAGGTCTGCAGGACCGCCCCGAGCTGCTGGCCGGCGACATCCAGGCCGCGCAGGCCGAACTGGAGCATCTGCAGGCGCGCCAGGACCTGCTGCTCGATCGCATCGCGCTGTTCCGCGCGTTCTACGGCGTGCCGCTGCCGCACGCGCCCTGATGACCTTTCCCCCGCACGAGGTTGCCCCGATGAAACATCTCCTGTCCGTTCTGTCGCCCACGCTGACCGTGGCGGTGCTGGCGCTGCCGCCGGCCGCGCACGCCGCAGACCCCGATCCGGCTCCCAGCGCCGGCCTGTTCGGCGACCGCACCCAAGTGAGCGTGGGCGCCGGCGCCATGCTGACTCCGCGCTATCCCGGCTCCGCCGACGACCGCGTGCAGGCGGTGCCGGTGTTTTCGATACAGCGCGGCATCCTGTTCGCGGACACGCTGCGCGGCGCCGGCGTCCAGTTCCAGAACGCGCACGGCTTCTCCGCCAGCCAGTCGTTCGGCTACGACCTGGGCCGCCTGCAGCGCGACAGCAGTTGGCGCCCCGGCTCCAAGCGCCTGGCCGGCATGGGCGACGTGCCCGGCGCGATCACCGCACGCAGCCTGGTCATGCAGCAGCTCACCCCGTACCTGGCGCTGGACGCCGAGGCGGAGTTCGCGCTGAAGGACGGTGCGCGCCGCAACCGCTACCGCGCCGGCGCGCGCTTCACCCTGATGCAGGCGGCGGCCGACAACGTGACCCTGGACCTGGACGCGCACGTCGGCGACCGCCGCTTCAACCAGGCGTACTTCGGCGTCACCGAGGCGCAAAGCCTGACCAGCGGATTCCAACCGCACCGCGCCGATGCCGGCGTGTACGCCTACACCGTCGGCGCCGAATGGGATCACACCCTGTCGCCGCACTGGACCGCCTCGCTGCTGCTCAACGCCACCCGCTACGTCGGCCCCGCCGACGGCAGCCCGGTGGTGCGTCGCCGCGCCGCTGCCGGCGGCGGCGCCACCGTCACCTACACCTTCTGAACGTTCCCGGGACACCGCCGATCATGACCCTGCGCCCCACCCTGCTTCTCACGCTGTGCCTGCCGCTGGCCGTGCTGGCGCTGTCCGGCTGCGGCCGCGAGGCCGCACCGCCCGCCGACGCGCCGCGCGCGGTCAAGCTGGAAACCGTCGGCAGCGATGCCGCGCGCGACAGCACCCGCTACCTCGCCCAGGTGCGCCAGCAACAACGCGCCGATCTCGGCTTCGAAGGCGGCGGCCGCATCGCCGCCATCGCCGTGGACGTGGGCGACCGCGTGCGCGCCGGCCAGGTGCTCGCACGCCTGGACCCGGAACCGAACAACCTGCGCCTGCAGCAGGCCGAGGCCGGCGTCGGCATCGCCGCGGCAGACCTGCAGCAGCAGCAGACCCAGCTCGCCCAGCAGCAGGCCATGTTCGACGACGGCGCCGCCTCGGCCGCGACCCTGACCGCAGCCAAGAGCGCCTTCGCCGCGGCGCAGGCGAAGGTCCGCAGCGCGCAGTCGGACCTGGCGCTGGCGCGCCGCGCGGTGCGTCAATCGGAACTGCGCGCACCGTTCGACGGCAGCGTGGTGGCACGCCTGCAGCAGCCCGACAGTCTGGTGAGCGCGGGCCAGCCGGTCCTGCAACTGGACGGCGCCGATCGCGCGCAGGTGCTGGCGACGCTGCCGGCCGATCGCGCGGCGGCGCTGCAACCGGGCCAAAGCGTCCTCGCCTACCGCAGCAGCGCACCGCAGCAGGCGCTGCCGCTGCGCCTGCGCAGCGTGTCCGAACGCTTGGACGGCGGGGCCACCGTGCAGGCGCTGTTCGACAGCACCGGCGCCGACGCGGCGCAGCCGCGCAGCGGCGAATCGCTGCTGCTGGCCCTGCCCGACAGCGCCGCCGATCAGGCGCCGAGCGTGCCGTTGAGCGCGCTGATCCCGAGCATGGCCGACGGCCAGACCATGCTGTTCGTGTACCGCCAGGACAGCGGCAGCGTGCGCCGTCGTCAGGTCGTCACCGGGCACGCCGAGGGCGGCCGCGTGCAGATCCTGCGTGGCCTGGCTCCGGGCGAGCGCATCGTCGCCGCTGGCGCCGCCTTCCTTCACGACGGCCAGCACGTCGTGCCGTTCCGTCCCATCACCCGCCTCGGCACCACCTCGCCATGAACCTGACCCGCGCCACCCTGCAATCGAGCCGCCTGGCGCTGTTCAGCGCCGCCCTGATCCTGATCGGCGGCATCGTCACCTTCCTCGGCTTCCCGTCGCAGGAGGAACCGAGCGTGACCGTGCGCGATGCGATCGTGCAGGTCGGTTACCCCGGCATGCCCAGCGAGCGCGTGGAGAACCTGCTCGCGCGTCCGCTGGAGGAACGCCTGCGCGAGGTCAGCGGGCTGAAGAAGATCGTCACCACCATCCATCCCGGCAGCGCCATCGTGCAGGTCACCGCGCAGGACAGCGTCAAGGACCTGCCGGCGTTGTGGCAGCGGGTGCGCAGCAAGGCGGCCGAGGCCGGTGCCGAGCTGCCCGCGGGTACGCAGGGGCCGCTGGTCGACGACGACTTCGGCCGCGTCGCCATCGCCTCGATCGCGGTCACCGCGCCCGGCTTCAACACCGCCGAGATGCTCGGGCCGCTGCGGCAGATGCGTGCGCAGCTGTACGCCGTGCCGGGCGTCGAGCGGGTCACCTTCCACGGCCTGCAGGACGAGCGCGTCTATGTCGCCTTCGACCGCACCAGGCTGGGCGAGGCCGGCCTCACCCCGGCCGCGGTCGCGCAGCAACTGCGCGCGCAGAACGTGGTCGCCGGTGGCGGCCTGGTCGCCGCGTCGGGCATGGCGATGACCGTGACCACCTCCGGCGAGGTGCGCGACCTCGACGAGCTGCGCAATACCCCGATCGCCACGCAGGGCGCCGACGGCCCACGGCAGATCCCGCTGGCGCAACTGGCGCGGATCGAGCTGATGCCAGTGGATCCGCCGGAGGCCGGCGCCATCTACCAGGGCCAGCCGGCGGTGGTGGTGGCCGTGTCGATGGCCCCAGGCAACAACGTCGCCGAGGTCGGCAAGGCGCTGCGCCACACCCTGGGCGAGACCGCCAAGATGCTGCCGGTGGGTTTCGCACAGCACGTGGTCACCTTCCAGGCCGACGTGGTCGAGCGCGAGATGGGCAAGATGCATCACGTGATGGGCGAGACCATCGTCATCGTGATGGCGGTGGTGATGCTGTTTCTCGGCTGGCGCACCGGCCTGATCGTCGGCGCGATCGTGCCATTGACCATCCTCGGCGCGCTGATCGCGATGCGGGTGTTGGGCGTGGAACTGCAGACCGTGTCCATCGCCGCGATCATCCTGGCGCTGGGTCTGCTGGTGGACAATGGCATCGTCATCGCCGAGGACATCGAACGGCGCCTGGCCGCCGGCGAGGAACGCCGCGCCGCCTGCGAGGCCGCCGGCCGCAGCCTGGCGATCCCGCTGCTGACCTCCTCGCTGGTGATCGTGCTGGCGTTCTCGCCGTTCTTCTTCGGCCAGACCAGCACCAACGAATACATGCGCTCGCTGGCGATCGTGCTGGCGGTGACCCTGCTCGGCTCGTGGCTGCTCAGCATCACCATCACCCCGCTGCTGTGCATGTACTTCGCCCGCGCGCATGTCGCGCCGGCCGATGGACATGGCGACAGCTACACCTCCAAGCCGTACCGGCTGTACCGGCGCACGATCGAGGCGCTGCTGGCGCACAAGGCGCTGTTCCTGGGCAGCATGCTCGCCCTGCTCGCCCTGGCGGTGACCGTGCTGGCCTCGGTGCCGTACAGCTTCCTGCCCAAGTCCGACCGCCTGCAGTTCCAGATGCCGGTGACCCTGCAACCGGGCAGCGATGCGCGCGAGACACTGCGCACCGTGCAGTCGATCAGCCAGTGGCTGGCCGACCGTCGGCAGAACCCGCAGATCGTCGACAGCATCGGCTACGTCGCCGACGGCGGCCCGCGCATCGTGCTCGGGCTGAACCCGCCGCTGCCGGCGGCCAACATCGCCTACTTCACCGTCAGCGTGCGGCCGGGCAGCGACATCGATGCGCTGATCGCCAAGGTGCGCTCCCACCTGCGCCAGGCCTACCCGGCGGTACGCGCCGAGCCCAAGCGATTCTCCCTGGGCTCGACCGAATCCGGCGTGGCGATCTACCGGGTGATCGGCCCGGACGAAACGCAACTGCGCCGGATCGCCGCCGGCATCGCCGACGCCTTGCGTGCCCTGCCCGGCACGCTGGACGTCAGCGACGACTGGGACAGCCGCATTCCGCGCTACGTGGTGCAGGTGGACCAGGCCAAGGTGCGCCGCGCCGGCGTCGCCAGCGAGGACATCGCCCAGGCGCTGCAACTCCGCTACAGCGGCGTGGACGCCTCGGTGATCCACGACGACGGCAGCAACGTGCCGATCGTGCTGCGCGGCGACAGCGGCCCTGGTGCACGCAGCGGCAACCCCGGCGACACGCCGATCTACCCGTCCTCCGGCGCCGCGCCGCTGCCGCTGTCGGCGATCGCCGACATCCAACTGAGTTCGGAACCCTCGACGATCCAGCGCCGCAACCTGAGCCGCGCCATCACCATCACCGGCCGCAACCCGGACCTGACCACCGACCAGGTGGTGGCCGCGCTGGCCGACAAGGTGGCGGCGCTGCGCCTGCCGCCGGGCTACCGCATCGAGATGGGCGGCGAACTGGAGGACGCCGCCGAAGCCAACCAGGCATTGCTGCAGTACATGCCGCATGCGCTGGGCGCGATCCTGCTGCTGTTCGTGTGGCAGTTCAATTCGTTCCGCAAGCTGTTCATCGTGGTCGCCAGCATTCCGTTCGTGCTGATCGGCGCCACCCTCGCCCTGCTGGTCACCGGTTATCCGTTCGGCTTCATGGCCACCTTCGGCCTGCTCGCGCTGGCCGGCATCATCGTCAACAACGCGGTGCTGCTGCTCGAACGGATCGAGGCCGAGCTGGCCGATGGCCTGAGCCGGCACGAGGCGGTGATCGCCGCAGCGGTCAAGCGCCTGCGCCCGATCGTGATGACCAAGCTGACCTGCATCGTCGGCCTGATCCCGCTGATGCTGTTCGCCGGGCCGCTGTGGACCGGCATGGCCATCACCATGATCGGCGGTCTGGCCCTGGGCACGCTGGTGACCCTGGGGGTGATTCCGGTGCTGTACGACCTGCTGTTCGCACGCCGCGCCGGCAAGCCGGCGAAGGTCGCGGCATGAAGCGGCGGCGCTGGCACCGCGCGATCCTGCCCTGTGTCGTGCTGTGCATGGCGCTGTGCACCGGCGGCTGTGCCAGCGTCACCCTGCAACGCGTGGATGCGGCGCGCTACATCCAGGCCAAGCGCGGCGACGCGCTGAGCACCGCGCGCCCCAGCGATGCCGCACTGCAGACGCTGAACGTGGCCGGCCTCGACGCGGCACGCTGCACGGCGACGGTGCCGCCATGCATCGACCAGTTGCTCGGCAACGCCGACATGGACCAGGAACGTACCCTGGCGACGGCGGCGGAACTGTCGCTGCTGGCCGCGCAACGTGCCGCCAGGCAACGTCCGGCCAGCGATGCCACGCTGGCCGCCTGGCTGCAGACCGCGCGTTACGCCTACGCCTACCTGTTCTTCAGCGCACGCACGCCCAGCGAACGCGCCTTCGAGGAACGCCAGACCCAAGTGCGCGACTACTACAACTACGCCGTGCAGCAGGCGGTGACCGCGTTGTTCGCCCGCTACCGGCGGCATCCGCCGGCCACGCACGAGGCCGGCGCGCAGATCGCCGCCCTGCCCGACTGGACGGTGACGCTGGATGCCAGCGGCGTCGGCAGCCCGCAGGACATGCCGATGCCCGAGACGATGCTGGCGGCCAGCGGCCTGCGTTTCGATGGGCTGCGCAGCGTGTATCGGCGCGATGGCTTCGGCGCGGAGATGGTCGCGGTCCTGCCGCAGCCGGCGGCGGAGGCCATCCGCAGCACCGACGCCACTCCTGTCTACAGCGACATGCCCACCCCCAACCTCACGGTGTTGCTGCGTTTCGATGGCCGCACGCTCAAGCAGGTGCTGGCCAGCAACAGCGCACACGTGGAAGTCCACGACCCCTCGCTCGGCGATCGGGTCACGATGGGCGGTGTCGACGTGCCGCTGGCGGCCAATTTCAGCGCCGGCTACGGCGTGTGGATGGCGCGCGCCGGTTTCGCCGCGCAATCGCTGCGCACCCTGCTCGGCCTCGGGCACGGCATCGAACGGCCGCACGTGTTCCTGACCCAGCCCTACGATCCGAACCGGCGCGTGCTGGTGCTGCTGCACGGGCTGGCCAGCAGCCCGGAAGCCTGGGTCAACCTGGCCAACGACCTGCTCGGCGATCCGCAGGTCCGCGCGCGCTATCAGATCTGGTTCGTCTACTACCCGACCAACCTGCCGATTCCCTACACCCACCTGCAGGTTCGCAACGCCCTGGAGCAGACGCTGGACCAGTTCGATCCGCAACGCCGCAGCGTCTCCGCACATGACATGGTGCTGATCGGGCACAGCATGGGCGGCGTGCTGGCGCGCTTGATGGTGTCTTCCAGCGACGGCGAGCGGCTGTGGCGAACCCTGTTCGACGGGGCGGCGCTGGATCCGCAGGCGCGCCAGGCACTGCACGCCAGGCTCGGGCCGATGCTGCAGTTCGCGCCGATGCCGGAAGTCTCCGAGGCGATCTTCCTGGCCACCCCGCAGCGCGGCACGCCCGAAGCCGCCGGCACGGTGGGCGAACTGGCACGCGCCGTGATCGGCCTGCCACGGCGCGTGCTCGATCAGTTCCAGGACATCGCGGGCAAGAACATGCTCGACGGGCTGCCCAACAGCATCGACAGCCTCAGCGATCACGACCCTTTCATCCTCGCCGCGGCGCAGTTGCCGATCTCACCACAGCTGACCTATCACTCCATCATCGGGCAGGAGGATCCGCGCGTGCCGCTGGCGCAGTCCAGCGACGGCATCGTGCCGTACTGGAGCGCCCACCTGCCCGGCGCCGCCTCGGAAACGGTGATCGTCTCCGGGCACAGCGTGCAACGCACGCCGCAGGCGATCCTGCAGATCCGCCGGCTGCTGCATTGAACTGGTGCAGCGTTAGCCCCTCAGCGATGCAGCACCAGTCCCACCAAGCCCCTCTCCCTCCGGGAGAGGGGTTGGGGTGAGGGTACGGGCGCCCTCGCACATCCTGGATGCAGGCAGACAAGGAACAGCAGCGCAGCTCGCTCGAAGAAGCCAGCGATCCACCCGGCTTCCAGCGCATGCTTGCCGCATCTCGCAGCCGCTGCACACGGCCGCCGCACGCATAAAAAAACACCCGGCAGTGCCGGGTGTTTTCGAAAGTGGCGTCCCCACGGGGATTCGAACCCCGGTCGCCACCGTGAAAGGGTGATGTCCTAGGCCTCTAGACGATGGGGACGCGGATAACGATGTTGCTTTGCGGACGGCCTATGTCCGAAAAGTTGGTGGAGCCAGCCGGGATCGAACCGGCGACCTCTTGCATGCCATGCAAGCGCTCTCCCAGCTGAGCTATGGCCCCACGTGTACTGGCAGAAGCGGAATCTTACCCGACTTTCTTCCGATGTACAAACCCCGCACTCAATGCGTTCGGCAGAGCCGAACCCGGATGCGCGCGAGGAATTGCTGCGAAAAATGGCGTCCCCACGGGGATTCGAACCCCGGTCGCCACCGTGAAAGGGTGATGTCCTAGGCCTCTAGACGATGGGGACGCTGTGTAACGATGTCGCCTTTGCGGACGGCCTATGTCCGAAAAGTTGGTGGAGCCAGCCGGGATCGAACCGGCGACCTCTTGCATGCCATGCAAGCGCTCTCCCAGCTGAGCTATGGCCCCACGTGCTGCGAGGAGCGGAATATTAACGATCGTGATCGGCACACGCAAGCGTTTTTTTCGGAACGTTCGCGACGCCGCACACGCCCTCGCGACGACCGGCTGCATCCGCGCGCACGCCTGCATTGCGCGACGCCTGCGCCTCACCTCCAACGATGGAGGCGACCTGCGGAACTCGCCGCACACGGCCCCAACCCGCCTCCGCAGCCCTCCGCCACTCGTGTCGATGATTGCCGATATCGGCACAACGGGTGGATTTGCGCGCCCCTTGCGCGGTCGGCAGGAACCGAATGCTTCGCCTAACGTGCGACGCACATATAGAGATGTGTTCGGGAAGTACCCATGGCCACTGCCATTCCCCCCGCCTCCTCCAACGACGGCAAATGCAGATGCGCTGGCGGCGCGGCCGAACTGTCGGCTATACTCCGCGGCCGCGCCGAAGTGGCGGAATCGGTAGACGCAGCGGACTCAAAATCCGCCGCCCTTAAAAGCGTGTGGGTTCGAGTCCCACCTTCGGCACCAGTGCATTGTTTCAGGATGTCCAGTAGCGTCCAGAAACTTCAATAAAACCCGCAACTTGGCGGGTTTTTTTGTGCCTGTTGGTCCAACTGCGTCCAGCGACATGCGTTGAAATCCGGCGGTAGGTGGCGGTAGCTTTGGCGGTAACAGCGGTGGTTGCCGCTCGCCAAGGCCGAAAGTTACCGCCATGCCGCTGACAGATACCGCCATCCGCAAGACCAAGCCCGGAGCTGTCCCGCTCAAACTGCGTGATGGCGGCGGCCTCTACCTGCTGATGCGGCCGGATGGCGCCCGCTGGTGGCGGTGGGACTACCGGCGCCCGGTGACGGGCAAGCGCAACACCCTGAGCCTGGGCACTTACCCGGATACCGGCCTTGCCGATGCGCGGGAGAAGCGCGACGCAGCGCGCAAGCTGCTGGCCGCTGGGGTGGACCCCGGCGAGCAACGGAAGCAGGCCAAGCAGGAGCGGGCCGCCTTGGTGGATGCCGCTGGCGAGACGTTCGAGGTGGTGGCCCGGGAGTGGATGGCCCGCCAGACCGTCGCGCGCGTCACGGCGGAGAAGAATCGCTGGCTGCTGGAAACCTTCCTGTTTCCCGAGATCGGTTCCCGCCCTATCGGCGAGATCACGCCCCGCGAGCTGCTGGACGCCCTGCGCAAGATCGAAGCCACCGGCAAGCTGGAAACCGCCGCCCGCGCCAAGATCAAGGCCGGGCAGGTGTTCCGTTACGCCATGCTGGAAGGCAAGGCGGAGATCGATCCCACCGCCAGCCTGCGGGGGGCGCTCAAAGCTGCCAAGGCGCGCCACCATGCCGCCGTCACCGAGCCGGCCAAGATCGGCCAACTACTGCGGGCCATTGAGGGTTTCAGCGGACAACCAGTGACCCATGCCGCGTTGAAGTTGGCCCCGCTAGTTTTCGTGCGCCCCGGTGAACTGCGCGCGGCCGAGTGGGCGGAAATCGACCTGGATGCCGCCATGTGGCGCATTCGGCCCGAGCGCATGAAGATGAAGGCGGCGCACCTGGTGCCCCTGTCCAGCCAGGCCGTGGCGATCCTGCGCGATCTGCATGCCCTGACCGGTGGCGGCCACCACGTGTTCCCTGGGCTGCGCCCCAATAGGCCCATGTCGGAAAACACTGTCAATGCAGCCCTGCGCGCGCTTGGCTATTCGGGCGATGAGATGACCGGCCACGGTTTCCGCAGCATGGCAGCAACGCGACTCAATGAGTTGGGCTGGAACGCAGATGCCGTTGAACGGCAACTGGCGCACGCCGAAACCAACAAGGTGCGCGAGGCGTACACGCATGCAGCGCAGTACCTGCACGAGCGTGTCCGCATGATGCAGGCTTGGGCCGACTATCTGGACGGCCTGCGCTCGGTTGGCAACGTCGTACCGCTGCGGGCCAAGGCGGGCTGAGCTTTCACCGAACACCCGCACCTAGCCCGACGGGGCGAAAAGCCGGACACCCTGCCGGCGTGGTGCGGGGACTTGTCCAGGGGCGCTGAGGGTGCGCGTGATGGGCGAACAACCAAAGAACGGACTTGCTTCTTTATGGGCGCTAGCGGGAGAGCCGAGCTTAACCGAAGCAATTGAACGCAAGAAGGCGGAAAAGGCCCGGCAGGAAGCCGAGGATCGTGCATTTCATGACTACTGTTACAAACGGCTCGCGCGCTTTAAAAATTGGGCAATGAAGCAGGATAAAGAAGCATTGGCCGAGCATCTATCGCTGGCCGCGCTGTTGCTGATCGAAAAAAAGAAGACGGAGCGCGTTGTGCAGAATAGTGCAAGCCTTCGAGAAGAAATGATCTATGTTCTTGAAAAAGAAAACGGCGTCCGTAAGGCACACGAGGCTGCCGCAATGGAAATAGCAAACGATCAAATCAGGAAATTACTGATCCACAAAGATGCGAGGAGGCGCGGGGCGGATGTCACTAACCGTGCCAAAAGAACGGCCCAAGAGGCTGTTAAAGAGCACTGGGATCGCATGTCAGTAAAAGAACAGGCCGCGCATGGCGCGGTCATAAAATTTGCAACCAAGACTGTTCTGGAGGTTCCTGGCACCACTGTCGATGGCATACGACGCTGGGTGGCCAAATGGAGACGTCAAACATCCAACCGCTAGCGACTTCGCGTAGACGCTAGCAACTCCGTTCAAAGCTCGTCCAAGGGGTATTTAATACGTATCGCCCGGCCCGCTGGTGGCCGATATAAGGCGATGCCATGTATCACCATTTGCTACCCAACTCTGGCTTTCTGAGGCTTCATCAAATCGTTGGCCGCGCTGCCAATCCCAAGACTGACAACCTGGCTATTCCGGCCCTGATCCCCGTATCCCGGTCCACCTGGTGGGCCGGCGTGCGCTCCGGCCGCTATCCCAAGCCGGTCAAGCTGGGCGAGCGCTGCACCGCCTGGCGCGTCGAGGACATCCGCGCGCTGATCGAAGCCACCGGCAAGGAGGTGGCTCCATGAGCCGGAACAACACGCATGCCCCGGCCGCTGAAAACGGAACCGAGGTGAACATCATTGACACTTCCGCATCCGCCCAGCGCGCGCGCCTTCTGGCAGCGCTGCGGCGGGGACCGGTAACGACACTGGATGCTCGGCGAGACTTGAACGTGTTCGTGCCCGGCGTCCGCGTATTCGAGTTGCGGCAGGAGGGGCACCCCATCGTGACGCGCCTGATTCGGTTGCTGGACGACCAAGGGCGGCCACATAGCCGCGTAGCGCAGTACGCGATGCAGGGGGAGGTGGCTGATGCGCTTCCCTGATAAACAACGCAGCCCGCACGAGGCGGGCCACGGCGCACACGCTGGCAGGTTGGGTGCGAGTCGAGACTACACGATGGAGGCGGCCTTGTATCTGGCGGCGGTGGCCATGGAAGCGGCGCAGGCCCAGCTTGAAGCATGGGCGCGCTTGACCGACGAGCCACACTGGGCCGTCGTGGATGCGGCCGATCTGTTGGATGCAGCACGCGCTGCGCTGGAGGGTTCCCGGTGAGCCGGCCTTGTTTCGACGGTGTTGGGAGCGTCCACCGCGCGCTTGGCGCCATACGGGGAGGCACGCGATGAGCGCCAGGAAACGGGAGCGCTTCAAAGGCCGCAAGTCGGGCGGTGCATTCTTCCGGGTCAGTGTCGAAGTGCTGGAAAGTCCAGCGTTCTGCGGCCTCTCCATGAAGGCGCGCGCGCTCCTGCTGGATTTGGGTGCGCAATTCAACGGCTACAACAACGGGGACCAGAGTGCGGCGTGGTCGGTTATGCACAAGCGTGGCTGGAAGTCCAAGGACACGCTACGCAAGGCGTTGTTGGAGCTGCTGGATGCTGGATTGATCGAGCAGACCCGGCAAGGCGGCCTGCACTGGTGTTCACTGTTTGCCTTCACCTGGATGGGCATTGACGAATGCGGCGGCAAGCTGGACGTAAAGCCCAACGCGGTCCCGTCAAACCTTTGGCGAAAGCGCATGCCACTACTGCGGGTTGTGGCATGAAAACGCAATGCCCGCCCCAGCCATTGGGGCAGTGCGCCCCGGCTATCGGGTCAAGGAGCGCGCCAGTAGGTACGACTATCGGGGCAGTGTGGCCCGATGGTCGGTCCTACAGAGCGGCTTTCACTCGCTTCGGTGCCCCGGTTATCGGGCACCTTCTAGATATCTACCAAGCGTCAGCGGGATCTATGGGCGATAGCAGCCCCATCGTGGAGCTGGGTGATGCATGACCGATACCTGAGCCGCGACAAGGCCCACCTAGCGAAACTGCAAAGGGAGCGGCGGGCCACGATGCGCCGCATTGACTACATGCCGGGCCGGCAGGCGCTGGCGGTGTTCGTCGCGCGGCAGGCGCAGGAGCGGCCCCGCAGCATCGAGGCGACCAACAGCGCAGTGCTGGACGCCATCCTGGTCGAGTGGGCCGAGCTGACCGGAATTAAGTACAGCCAAGAAGAACAGCCCACGACTCCGGCCCCGGCGTCGGAATTACCTGACCATTCCGCGCGGGCGCGTGTGACTTCGGTCTCTCTGCCGGAATTATTGCCCCCATCGTGGGCACGCGCGGGCGCGTATGACTCCGGGCAACTGGCCTGCCGCAAGATCACGCGCCCGCAGGCCACCGCGTGCGGAGCCACGCGCCACCGTGACCACCTGCCGTGCCAAGCTAGGCCAGAGCCTGGCAAGCGCCGCTGTCGCTTTCATGGAGGGCGCTCCACAGGCCCGAAGACCGAGGCCGGCAGGGCCAGGGCGCTGGCAAACCTGCGGCAGAATCGAACGGCCAAGTAGGTTAAGCGGCCCATTCGTGGCGGTAACTTTGGCGGTATCTTTCGCCACTGCTGCGCAAGATGCCCGATATCAAAGGGTTTTTGTTGCCCACCTTCGCACCAGGACTGACGGCAGCTTCGGCTGCCGTTTGTTTTTTGCGCGACCGCCGCGGCGCACGTCGGCGTCGATCACAGGTAAACGCTTCATCTTCCTGCGCCCGTTTGTCTAGGCGGTGGCAGTGACGGTCCCGCTATACTTTCCGTTCCCAAACCTTAACGAGCAAGCGATGTCGGCATTGCGGGGCCTGCGTATCCTGGTGGTCGAGAACGACGAAATGAACGCCACGCTGCTGGAGTTGCAGCTTGCCCAGGCCGGTGCCGAGGTGGTCGGCATCGCCGCATCCGTGCAGCAGGCCCTTGCGCTGATCGACAGCGAGCGCCCGGACCGGGCGGTGCTCGACTTCCGCCTCTCCGCCGGCGAGACCAGCGAACCGGTGGCCCGGGCGCTCAGCGAACGTGGCACCCCCTTCGTGCTCGCCACCGGCGTGGCCGCCGACGCGCTCCCTCCCGGTTTTGCCGCCGGTGTGGTACTGACCAAGCCCTACCTGTCCGAGCAGCTGATCAAGGCCTTGCAGGACGCTCACGCCAAGACGACCACGCGCCCCTGAGAATCCTCGGCCGTAAGCCCGCCGCCTGGCGGGAACGCTTCGAGGAACTCCGCCATCAACGCCAAGGACTGTTCGCCGCCTCCTGTCCGGTTTCCCGCCGGCAGCGCCACGGGGGCCTTGCTGCGCGCCATCGATTGGCGTGAGCACGAACTGGGCCCGATGGAGCACTGGCCGCGGAGCCTGCTCACGGCGCTGTCGATCTGCCTGAACTCGCGGTTCCCGATGGCGGTGCGCTGGGGCGAGCGCCAGTTCAACCTGTACAACGACGCTTACGTGCCGATCCTCGGGTTGCGGCACCCGCAGGGGTTCGCGCGGCCGATGGAAGAGGTGTGGCCGGACGTCTGGCCCGAGGTGCGGGCGCAGGCCGACCAGGTGATGGCCAGCGGCGAATCGACCTGGAACGAACATATTCCGTTGACGATGATGCGCAACGGCTACGGGGAGCAGGTGTATTTCACCTTCTCCTACAGCCCGCTGTTCGACGACGAGGGCCGCATCGCTGGCGTGCTGTGCGTGTGCACCGAGGACACGGCGCGGATCACCCTGGCGCGCGAACGCGACACGCTGCTGAAGGCGCTGGACGCGCAACGTGCGCAGATGGCCGATGCCTTCGAGCAGTCGCCGGCGGCGCTGGCGATCCTGCGCGGCCCGGATTACGTGATCGAGACCGTCAACCGGCGCTACCAGCAGCTGGTCGGACCGCGCGAGGTGGTCGGCCGGCCGCTGACCGAGGCCATCCCCGAAATCCAGCATCAGGGCGTCATTGGCCTGCTCGACAACGTCCGCACCAGCGGCGTGCCGTTCATCGACGAGTCGATGACCTTCCAGCTGTGCCGCAGTCCGCACGAAGCGACCTCGGACACCACGCTGGAATGCGTGTACCAGCCGATGCACGACGCCGAGGGCCGGGTCAGCGGAATCCTGGTGCATGGCATCGACCGCACCGAACAGGCGCGTGCGCAGGCGCACGACAGCTTCCTGCTGATGCTCGAGGACACCCTGCAGAACCTGCACAGCACCGAAGCCATCTGCGAGACCGGTGCCGCCCTGCTCGGCCAGCACCTCGGCGCCAATCGCTGCGCCTACGCGATCGTCGAGGCCGACGAGGACGTGTTCGACGTGCGCGCCGACTACGTCGACGGCGCCTCGCACCTGACCGGGCGCTCGCGCTTCAGCGATTTCGGCAGCGACCTGCTGGACTGCATGCGCGAAAACCGGCCGTGGGTGGTGCAGGACACCGAGACCCACCAGCCGCCGATGCGCCTGGACGACCCGAACTACCGTCGTCTGGGCATGCGCGCCGTGCTGACCGCACCGCTGCACAAGGCCGGCCGCCTGGTGGCCGCGATCGGCGTGCACCACGCCCAGCCGCGCGTGTGGACCTCGGCCGAGATCGAGCTGGTGCGGCTGGTGGCGGCGCGCTGCTGGGAATCGATGCAACGCGCGGGTGCGCAAAGCGCACTGGCCAGCAGTGCCGCGCGCCTGAGCGAACTGGCCGATGCGATGCCGCAGATCGTGTTCACCGCCATGCCCGACGGCCACGTCGACTACTTCAACCGCCGCTGGTACGAGTACACCGGGCTGCCGGTCGGCGAGGCCGGGTACGACAGTTGGCGCCATGTGCACACCGAGGAAGGCCTGGCGCGGGTGATGGAGGTGTGGCCGGAAGCGCTGCGCAGCGGCAAGCCGTACGAGATCGAGTACCCGCTGCGCCGCCACGACGGCGAGTACCGCTGGCATCTCGGCCGCGCCCTGCCGATCCGCGACGACAGCGGCCGCATCGTGCGCTGGATCGGCACCAATACCGACATCCACGACCGCCGTCTGGTCGAGCAGCGCCTGCAGGAAAGCGAACTGCGCTTCCGCCAGCTGTGCGACAACGCGCCGGTGATGATCTGGATGTCCAATGCCGACGGCGACTGCGAATACATCAGCCGCCAGTGGTATCTGTTCACCGGGCAGAGCGAGCAGGAGGCGCTGGGCAGCGGCTGGCAGGAAATGATCCATGCCGACGACCTGGCCACCGTCGGCCGTACCCTGGCACGCGCCTGCGCCGACCGCCGCGCCTACACCGTGGAATACCGCCTGCGCCGCCACGACGGCGAGTACCGCTGGTGCGTGGACACCGCCACGCCGCGCTTCAGTTCGTCCGGCCAGTTCCTGGGCTTCATCGGTTCGCTGCTGGACATCTCCGAGCGCAAGCGCATCGAGAATGCCACCACCGCCGAGCGCGCGGCGCTGGAGATGATCACCACCGGCAAGCCGCTGAGCACGGTGCTGGAGGCGATCGCGCGCGGCATCGAGTCGCAGAGCGATGTCGGTCTGCGCTGCACCATCATGCTGGTCGACGAGCACCGCCAGTGCCTGCTGGAAGGCGCCGCGCCGAGCATGCCGCCCGCCTTCCGCAAGGCAGTGCAGCGCCTGCCGATCGACCCCAACACCGGCTGCTGCGGGCGCGCCGCCTACCTGCGCCGGCAGGTGCTGTGCAGCGACGTGCGGGTGAACCCGCATTGGCAGGCGTATCTGGCGACCGCCCTGGAGGCGGACATCGTCGCCTGCTGCTCGACGCCGATCCTGGCCAGCGATGGCGAAGTGCTGGGCGTAGTCGCGCTGTACTACCCGTTCGTGCACTACCCCAACCCGCACGAACAGGATCTTGCGCGCTCCGCCTCGCACCTGGCCGGCATCATCATCGAGCGCCGCGGCACCGACCTGCGCCTGCAGCAACTGCTCGCCGCCGAGCAGAGCGCGCGCAGCGAGGCCGAACGCGCCAGCCGCATGAAGGACGAGTTCCTGGCCACGCTCAGCCACGAGCTGCGCACGCCGCTCAACGCCATCCTGGGCTGGTCGCGGCTGATGCAGGACGATGCGGTGCGCGAGAAGGACCTGAGCAAGGGCCTGGAGGTGATCGAGCGCAGCGCGCATTCGCAGGCGCAGATCATCGACGACCTGTTGGACATGAGCGCCATCCTGTCCGGCAAGGTCCGCCTGGAGGCCGGCGAGCTGGACCTGCGCGCACTGCTCAGCGAGACCATCGATGCGGCGCGCCCCGGCGCGCAGAACAAGGGCATCGACATCGTGCTGGTCGCCGACGAAGCGACCGCCCTGCCCTATCTGGGCGATCGGGTGCGGCTGCAGCAGGTGCTGACCAATCTGATCGGCAACGCCATCAAGTTCACCCCCAGCGCCGGCACGGTCACGGTGACCCTGGACAGCACCAGCACCCACGTCCGCATCGCCGTCGGCGATACCGGCATCGGCATCGACCCGGCGTTCCTGCCGCACGTGTTCGACCGCTTCCGCCAAGCCGACGCCAGCAGCACGCGCAGCGCCGGCGGCCTCGGCCTGGGCCTGGCGATCGCCAAGCAGCTGGCCGAACTGCACCAGGGACAGTTGTCGGTCAGCAGCGACGGCGTCGGCCTCGGCGCGACCTTCACCCTGCTGCTGCCGCGCAACGACGTACAGAGCCTGGATCCGATCCGCCGTGGCAACGATACCGCCCTGTCCGGCGGCATGCTGCGGCGTGACGGCATTCGCCTGGATGGCGTGCGCGTGCTGGTGGTGGACGACGACATGGATTCGCGGGGCGTCACCCAGCGCTTCCTGCAGGAAGCCGGTGCCGTGGTCGAGGCCGCGGTCTGCGCCGACGATGCCGAAGCGCTGCTGCGCGAACGGCCCTATGCGCTGCTGGTCAGCGACGTCGGCATGCCGCGCCGCGACGGCCACAGCCTGATCCGCAGCATCCGCGCCCGTGGTGTCGGCGCAGCCAGCCGCATCCCGGCCATCGCGCTGACCGCCTACGTGCGCAGCGAGGATCGCGCGCTGGCCCTGGAGGCCGGCTTCGATGCGCACCTGGGCAAGCCGGTGGATCCGGTCAAGCTGCTCGGGCTGGCCGCATCGCTGGTGGCGCCGGCACCGGCCGCGCTCGCCACCGACCAGAGCCAAAGCGCCGAATCGGCCTGAGTCGGCGCTGCGCGGCTGCACCGTGCGGCCGGCACTGGATGCACCGGCGCGAGCGCGCCGGATTTTTTCTGCTGGAACCTCAGCTGCGCTTGGCGCGCGCGAACGCGTCGGCCAGCGCGCTGTTGACCGGCGCCGCGGCAGCCGGCCGCGGCTTGGCATTGCCGCCGCCCGCATTGCCACGCCCGTCGCGCTCGCGCCGCGGCGGGCCGCCAGCGCCACGCGCGTCGCGGTCGCGGTCGGCCGGACGCGCCGGCGCCGGCGCCGGCGTGTCGTCCAGGCGCCGGGTCAGCGCGATGCGCTTGCGCGCCACGTCCACTTCCAGCACCTTGACCTTGACGATGTCGCCGGCCTTGACCACGTCGCGTGGATCCTTGACGTAGCTGTCCGAGAGCGCGGAGATGTGCACCAGGCCATCCTGATGCACGCCGATGTCGACGAACGCGCCGAAGGCGGCGACGTTGCTGACCACGCCTTCCAGCACCATGCCCGGCTTGAGGTCCTTGATGTCCTCCACGCCGTCGGCGAAGCGCGCCGCCTTGAACTCCGGGCGCGGATCGCGGCCCGGCTTTTCCAGTTCCTTGAGGATGTCGCGCACCGTCGGCAGGCCGAACTTCTCGTCGGTGAACTGGTCCGGCTTGAGGCCGCGCAGGAAGCCGCCGTCGCCGATCAGGGCCTTGATCGGCTTGCCGGTGGCACCGACGATGCGCTCCACTACCGGATAGGCTTCCGGGTGCACCGCCGAAGCGTCCAGCGGCTCCTCGCCATCGGCGATGCGCAGGAAGCCGGCGCATTGTTCGAACGTCTTGTCGCCCAGCCGCGGCACCTTGAGCAGGTCCTTGCGGCGCTTGAACGGGCCGTTGTCGTCGCGGTGGCGCACGATGTTCTCGGCCACGCTCGACGACAGCCCGGACACGCGCGACAGCAGCGCCGCCGAGGCGGTGTTGACGTACACGCCGACCGCGTTCACGCAGTCCTCCACCCGCGCGTCCAGCGCCCGCGCCAGGCGGTACTGGTCGACGTCGTGCTGGTACTGGCCCACGCCGATCGCCTTGGGCTCGATCTTGACCAGTTCCGCCAGCGGATCCTGCAGGCGCCGCGCGATCGACACCGCGCCGCGCAGCGACACGTCGAGCTGCGGGAACTCCTTGGCGGCGAACTCGGACGCCGAATACACCGAGGCACCGGCTTCGCTGACCACGATCTTTTCCAGCTTCAGCTGCGGATTCTGCTTGATCAAGTCCGCAGCCAGCTTGTCGGTCTCGCGGCTGGCGGTGCCGTTGCCGATCGCGATCAGCTCCACGCCGTGCTGCGTGCACAGCTGCCGCAGCGTGTGCAGCGACTGGTCCCACTGCCGGCGCGGCTCGTGCGGATAGATGGTGTCGGTGGCCAGCAGCTTGCCAGTGGCGTCGACCACCGCGATCTTGCAGCCGGTGCGGATGCCCGGGTCCAGGCCCAGGGTCACGCGCGGCCCGGCCGGCGCGGCCAGCATCAGGTCCTGCAGGTTGTCGCCGAACACCGCGATCGCCTCGGCTTCGGCCTTTTCGCGCGCCTGGTTGAACAGGTCCAGCAGCAGGTGCATGTGCAGCTTGGCGCGCCAGGTCAGGCGACAGGCATCCAGCAGCCAGCGGTCGCCCGGACGGCCCTGGTTGGCGATGCCGGCGCGCAGCGCGACGCGGCCTTCGGCGTACTGGTGGCCGGCTTCGGCCTCGCTGCCGGGATCCAGTTCCAGATACACGATCTCCTCGCGGCGCGCGCGGAACAGCGCCAGCAGCCGGTGCGAAGGAATCTTGGCCAGTGCTTCGGCGTGATCGAAGTAGTCGCGGTACTTGGCGCCTTCCTGCTCCTTGCCCTCGGCCACGCGGGCGCGGATGACGCCCACCTCGCCCAGCCAGGTGCGCAGTTCGCCGACCAGTGCGGCATCCTCGCCCCAGCGCTCCATCAGGATCGCGCGCGCGCCTTCCAGCGCGGCCTTGACGTCGGCCACACCCTTGTCGGCATCGACGAAGCCGGCGGCGAAGGTTTCCGGCACCTGGCTCGGATCGGCCAGCAGGCCGTCGGCGAGCGGTTCCAGCCCGGCCTCGCGGGCGATCTGCGCGCGCGTGCGCCGCTTGGGCTTGTAGGGCAGGTAAAGGTCTTCCAGCCGCGACTTGGTGTCGGCGGCGACGATCTCCGCACGCAGTTCGTCGCTGAGCTTGCCCTGCTCGGCGATGCTGGCGAGCACCGCAGTGCGGCGCTCTTCCAGTTCGCGCAGATAGGTCAGGCGCACTTCGAGATTGCGCAACTGGGTGTCGTCGAGCCCGCCGGTGACTTCCTTGCGGTAGCGTGCGATGAACGGGACGCTGGCGCCCTCGTCGAGCAAGGCGATGGCGGCGCGCGCCTGCGCCGGCTGCGCGCCGATCTCGGCTGCGATGGTGTTGGCGATCTGCTGGGCGAGCTGAGTGTCGTGCATTGCGTCCGGCCGAAGCCGCCTTGCGGAAAACCCGCATTTTCGCAGTGCGCGCGCCGCCGGGGAACCCGTTGACAGGCGCGCGCGAAGCTGGCGGCGTCAGGTGACGCCGTTCGGCCCGTCCAGCACCATGCGCACCTTGCGGATCAGTTCCTGGCGGTTGTACGGCTTGGCCAGCACCTCGAACTCGTTGCCGCCGGCATCGGTACGCTCGATCGAGGACTCGGCATAGCCGGTGGTCAGCAGCACCTTGATCTTGGGCCGGCGCCGCCGCGCCTCGCGCGCCAGCATCACCCCGTTGAGGCCGCCGGGCATGATCAGGTCCGAATACAGCAGGTCCACGTGCACGCCGGTATCGAGCAGCTCCAGCGCCTCGCGCGCGTTGTACACCACGTGCGTGGCATAGCCCTGGTCGCCCAGGAACAGGCGCGCCAGTTCGGCGATGTCCGGCCGGTCCTCGACGATCAGGATGGTCTCGTCGCCCTGGCGATCGAACGGGCGGCGCGTGCGCGAATCGCGCGGGGCCATGTTCTCGACGTTGTCGTCGATCGGGAAGTACAGGCGCACGGTGGTGCCGTGGCCCTCCTCCGAATACAGGCGCACCGCGCCGCCGGACTGCTTGGCGAAGCCGTAGACCATGGACAGGCCCAGGCCGGTGCCCTTGCCTTCTTCCTTGGTGGTGAAGAACGGATCCAGCACGCGCGCCAGCACCTCCGGCGGCATGCCGCTGCCGTTGTCGGTGATCGACACGCACACGTAGTGGCCAGGCAGCAGGTTGTCGTAGGTGGTGGGTTCGTCCGCGCGCACCGAGACGTTGCGGGTCTGGATCACCAGACGCGGCGCCGGCTGGTCGGCCATGGCGTCGCGCGCATTGATCAGGATGTTGAGCAGCGCCACTTCGGCCTGGGTCGGGTCGATCCGGCAGTTGCGCAGGTCCGGCGACAGCTCCAGCGAGAACGCGATGCCGTCGCCCAGCGTGCGCTCGGCCACATCGCTCATCCCAGCCACCAGGGCATTGAGATTGAGCACGCGTCCTTCCAGCTTCTGCTTGCGCGCGAACGCCAGCAGCTGCTGGGTCAGGCGCGCGGCCTGGCCGGCGGCATCGCGAGCGCGGTCCACGCTCTTGCGCAGCAGCGACGGATTCAGCGGGTCGCTCTCGACCGCGTGCTCGATCAGTTCCAGATACCCGGACATGACCTGCAGCAGGTTGTTGAAGTCGTGCGCGATGCCGCCGGTGAGCTGGCCCAGCGCCTCCATCTTCTGCGCCTGGCGCAGCGCGTCCTCGGCATCGCGGCGGCGGCTGACGTCCAGTTGCGAACCGAAGAAATACACCAGCTCGCCGCGGTCGTCATACACCGGAGAGATATACAGCGCGTTCCAGAAGCTGGAACCGTCCTTGCGGTAGTTGAGGATCTCCACCGCCACTTCGTCATGCGAGGTAATGGCGTCGCGGACGCTGCGTACGGTCTCGCGATCGGTGTCCGGCCCCTGCAGGAAGCGGCAGTTATTGCCGATCAATTCCTCGCGACCGTAACCGGTCATTTCCAGGAACGCGCGGTTGACGAAGATGATCGGATTGTCCGGCTGCCGCGGATCGGTCACGATCATCGGCATGCGCGTGGTCTGCACCGCAGCGAAGAAGATATCGCTGCGCTGATTGGACATGTCGGTGGGGGCGTTCGGGTCGACGGTCGTCGGCGGCGCCGAGGTGTTGCTGATTTCTGGTGCGGGCATGGTCGGTGGCAGGTCGATGCGAACCGTCGCTGGCCCGCCTAGGCGGGCGGCCACACCGGGGTTCGCACGCCGGCGTCAACGCGAATAATACCTGTGCAAGCGTTCTACCACGATATCGTCCTGCAGCGACTCCAGCGCCATGATCCGCACCTGCCGATCGCTCAATGCCAGCACGCGCTCAACATAGATCTCCGGGCCTGCCTCGGTTTCCTTCATGGACTTGCGGAAACCGTAGGGCACGACGCCCTTCTCTCCGTCCTTGCTGCCACCGATATACAGAACGACCGACATGACGCTTCCTCTACAGGGAATTCGTGGAACTGGCGCGCACCATACACAGCGCCATGTGAGGGACTTCTGCACCGAGATTAATCGCGGCTGTTTGCCCGAACATGACGTCCGCGGCGGCTCACGCGGACTTAACCGGACCTGCGCCTAAGTCGCACATCCTTTCTGCGCCGGGGCGTCATGGATCTCAAGAGCGGTTATCCCTTCTGGTCGGTCCGCAACGGCCTGATGCAGAGCTTTCCGCAGCTGCGCGACGACGTGCGCTGCGATGTCGCGGTCGTCGGCGGCGGTATCACCGGCGCCTTGATCGCCGAAGAACTGAGCGCGCACGGGCATGCCGTGACGGTCCTGGAGCAGCGCGACATCGGCTGGGGCAGCACCGCGGCCAGCACCGCCCTGCTGCAGTACGAGATCGACACCCATCTGATCGATCTGGCCAAGCGCTATGGCGAACCTGCCGCCGCCCTAGCCTACGGCGCCTGCGCGCAGGCGCTGGAGCAGTTGCGCGACCTGGTCCGGCCGCTGCGCGATGTCGACTTCGGCTGGAACGACAGCCTGTACTACGCCAGCAAACGCCGCCACGTGCGGGTGCTGCTGGAAGAGCTGGAAGTGCGCGCGCGACATGGCCTGGACGTGGAATGGCTGGACGCGCAGACGCTGGACGCGGACTACGGCCTGCAGGCGCACGGCGCGATCCTCAGCCACCAGGCGGCACGGGTGGATCCGTACCGCCTCACCTATCGCCTGCTCGGCCGCGCCTTCCGACGCGGCGTCGGCGTCTACGACCGCACCCGCATCGCGCGGATCGTGGTCACTGGCCGCGGCGTGACCCTGCACACCGATCAGGGCGCGCAGGTGCGCGCCGGCCATGTGGTGATGGCCGCCGGCTACGCCAACCAGCACTGGCTGGATCAACGCGTGGCCCGCAACCGCAGCAGCTACGCCTTCGTCAGCGACCCGCTCGAGCCTTCCGTCCTCGGCCCATTGCGCGACACCATGATCTGGGAAAGTGCGCGGCCGTATCTGTACCTGCGCAGCACCGGCAACGGCCGCATCGTCGCCGGCGGCGAGGACGACAGCGTGGACGTGCCGGCGCGCCGCGACGCGCGCGTGGACAGCAAGGCGCGCACGCTGTCGCGCAAGATCGCCAAGGTGATGCCGGGACTGGATTTGCAGCCGACCTTCGCCTGGGCCGGCACCTTCGCCGAGACCGAGGACGGCCTGCCGTTCTTCGGCCCCCACCCGCAGCACGGCCCGCGCGTGCAGTTCGCCATGGCCTACGGCGGCAACGGCATCACCTACAGCATGATCGGCGCCGGCCTGCTGCGCGCCCAGATCGAGCGGCATGCGCACCCGCTCAAGCGCCTGTTCGGTTTTTCCCGGCTCGACTGACCCGAGCCACCAACAAGCGCCACTGGTACATCCGTACGAATGGCTTCAGCCGCGACCGGGGCGTTCCCGGGAAAGCCCGTCGCGGCTGAAGCCGCTCCTGGGCGGCAACGTCGTGCATTGCGAAAGCAGCGGTTTGCGGACGCCACGCGCTCAACCCGTCCCCGGCCACCAACCCCGACCGTACAGCGCATAGCGATCGGCGGCGCGTTCCAATGGATTGCGCACGCTGACCCCGCCGCAGGCCAGGTACACCGGCAGGAACAGCGGCCCGAGCAGCATGTACTGCAGCACGTGCGCACGTTCGTGGTCGCCGAGCCGTACCGCAGGATGCCGGCAACGACCGGCAGCGTGTTCGTAGGTGGCGCAGGCCACGTCCAGATCGTCTGCGCTGAGCAGGATCACGTTGCCCAGCGTCATCGCCCCGCGTGGCCGCATCGGCACGCGTTCGAACACCAGCGCCAGTTCGCGTCGGCTGAAGCGCAGGCGCGCACCGAAGGCCAGCGCGATGGTCCCGACGAGCATGCCCAGGACAGTGTTCGGCGAGGTCCAGAGAACGCCGACGGCGATGCCGGCACGGCGCCAGACCCGCGACAGCGGCCGCGTCAATCGGCTTCGTTGGGAATCAGCAGCCACAGGATCAGATAGACCAGGATGCCGGGGAAGGCGGCCGAGACGATCGACCCGACCACGTACAGCACCCGCAGCAGCGTCGCATTCCAGCCGAAGCGGTGGGCGATCCCGCCCATCACGCCCGCGATCATGCGGTCGTTCAACGAGCGCGACAGCGAACGGGGTTGCGACATGGCAGCGGCTCCAGCGACGGCGGCTAGCTCACTCTACGCGCGCCGGCGCGGGCGCGGCGTGACGGCGCAATGCCGCCAATTGTTGCTCGAACCAGGCCGCCGCCTCCTGCTCCGGCCGGCCAGGACAGGCGACACGGTAGGCGCTTCCGCTGACGCTGCTGCGGCTGGCGCCGCGCGCGATGAACTGCTCGGCGCTGTCCACCAGGTCGCGCGAACGCAGTGCCGCATACTTGCGCTGCAGATGCGCCTCGGCCTCGCGACCGGAGTACCAGGTCCCGTTGCGTTGGAACCGGCACGGCGAGGACTGCAACGCCGCCAGCAGTCCGCGGATTTCACGGTCGGCCGCGGCCGCAGGCGCAGCGATGCCGCGCTCCACGCTCAGCCAGGCCAGCGCCACCGCCAAGACGACGCCAGCAAGACGCGCCCCTGGCGGCACGACGCGTCGCCGCTGGCGCTCAGTGCCCGCCATCGCGCTCGGCCAGCCACTGATGGAGCGCCGCCGGCACTTCGCGTTGGGCGCGGCCGGAGACGTAGATACCGATATGGCCGCCGCGGAAACTCAGTTCGGCGTAGTCGCGGCTGCCGACCACGCCGCGCAGCGCCCGCGACGCGTCCGGCGGCACCAGGTGGTCCTGCTCGGCATAGACGTTGAGCACCGGCATGGTGACCCGACCCAGGTCCACCGTGTGCGCACCGATGCGCGCGCGCCCGTGCATCAGCGCGTTGTCCTGATAGAACTGCTTGACGAACTCGCGGAAGGTCTCGCCGGCCAGATCCGGCGAATCGAAGATCCATTTCTCCATGCGCAGGAAGTCCTCCAGCGCCCGCGGATCGTCGAGGATGTCGAGCAGGCCGACGTACTTCTGCAGGTTCAGGCGGAACGGCTTGAGCATCAGGTAGCTGACGTTCATCAGGTCCGCCGGCACGTTGCCCAGCGTGTCCACGAACAGGTCGACGTCGACCTGGCGCGCCCAGTTGGACAGCATGTTGTCCGGGGTGTGGAAATCCACCGGGGTGACCATGGTGACCAGGTTGCGCACCTTCTCCGGCTGCAGCGCGGAGTAACACAGCGAGAACGTGCCGCCCTGGCAGATACCGAGCATGTTGACCGGGGCGCCGTCGCCGGCCGCGCGCAGGTGGTCCACCGCGCCGTCGATGTAGCGCAGCAGGTAGTCCTCCAGCGTCAGGTAGCGCTCGGAACGGTCCGGGTAGCCCCAGTCGAGTACGTAGACGTCCTCGCCCAGCGCCAGCAGTCCCTGCACCAGCGAGCGGTCCGCCTGCAGGTCGACCATGTACGGGCGGTTGACCAGGGCATAGACGATCAGCAGCGGCACCTTGGTGGTGGGCGGGCGTTCGCCGACGAAGCGGTACAGCACCACCTTGCCGTCGCGCCACACTTCCTGGCGCGCGGTGGCGCCGTAGTCCACCGTGTCCAGGCCCGGCAGCACGCGCAGACCTTCGAGCAGCTTGCGCTGCAGCTCCAGGGTTTCCTGGACCAGATCGTCGCTGCTGAAACTCAGCGGTCCCTTCATGCGCGACTCCGGCGTGCCGCCGGCGTGGTCCCGGCCCGCCGCGACGTGGCGGCGGGCGTGGCCTTCGCTGGCGTGGCGGCGTTGGATTTGGATTTGGGCGCGGCGGCTGCCGCCCGCGCAGGGGCCGACCTGGCCGCGCTCTTCCTGGGGCTTCTCTGCGGCGCAGCCGGGGCCGTGGCAACCGGTGCAGGTCCGGCTGCGGCAGTCGCGCCCTGCCCTTCGCCGCGCTCCAGTCGTCGCAGCCGCCGTTCCAGGTCGGCGATGCGCCGATGCGCGGCATCCAGTTCGGTACGCGTGGGCAGGCCCACCTGCTCGCACACCTGCTCGGTCTCGCGCTGCAGCAGGGCGCGCAGGCGCATCTGCGCGTTCGCGACGTCGGCATAGACCTGGCGGAACTCCGGCGACAGCGCGGCCGCCGCATACGCTTCCTCGGCCGCGTCGATCCACAGATCGAACATCGCCCGCGCGTTGGTCAGTTGCCGGCCCGGATCCTCGTGCGCGCGCAGCTTCTCCTCGAACAGGCCGAAGGCGCGGTCGATGGCGCCCTGCAGCAGTCCCAGATAGGCCTGCAACTGCGCCTGATAGTCCTGCTGGGCCTTGGCCAGCGCCCGCCAGCGTGCCTGGTGGTTGCGCGCCGGGCCGAACCCGGGCATCTGCAACCATGGGCCACTGTCGCGTTGCAGGCCCTGCAGCCACTGCGCCGCCTGCTGCAGCCAGGGGTCGATCCCGGCCTGGCCGGCCCCGCGCACCGCACCCAGCAGCCACTGCAGCAACTGCTCGCGTTGACCCTGTACCTGTCGCTTCCAGGCGTCGGCGACGTCGGCACTGCTGGCGTCGCGACCGGCGAACTGCGCCGCCACCTGCTGCATCGCGCCGAGCCAGTCGCCGGCCTGCTGCTGGAACTGCGCCAGCGCGTCCTCGGCCTGCGGCGCGCTGCCGCGCGGCAGCCACTGGCTCCAGGCCGCGATCGCCTCGCGCCAGGAACCGGCGCCATCGCCAGCCGCGGGCGACGCAGGGCCCGCGGCGCCCTGGCGCAACGCGGCGCTCCAGGCCTCCCAGTACTGCCGCGTCATCGCCTCGAAATCGCCGGCGCCACCGCCGCTAGCCTTCATCGCCACTCTCCAGACCTGGCCAGCGATGATAGCAACCCGCTGCGATCAGGGCTTGGGGATGCGTAGCGTCTTGCTGATCATCAGCGAGCCGGAGAGCGCGAACAGCAGCGCCAGCGGGTGCAGCAGCCACGGCCCCAACCGCCACTCGCCCCACCACAAGGCGTCGCCGATATGGCCCAGGTGCGCGGCGATCGCCAGCACGATGACCAGGCCCAGGCTGCTCGGGATCGGCGTGCCCTCGAAGTACGGCACCTTGTCGCCGTCGCCGGCGATCTGCTCGGCGGTGACGTTGTAGCGGGCCAGGCGGCTGACCCCGCAGCAGACGAAGAAGCTCAGCACCAGCCAGTCCCAGCCGCCCTGCATGCCGCAGGCGTAGGCCAGCGCCGCCGGGGCCACGCCGAAGGAGATCACGTCGGCGAGCGAGTCCAGCTCGCGGCCCAGGGTCGAGGACGACTTGCGCCAGCGCGCCACCCGCCCGTCCAGCGCGTCGAACACGAATGCCAGCGGGATCAGCGCCATGCCGAACAGCAGGTCGCTGCGGCGGCCGTCCTGCAGAAAGCGCATCGCCGCGAACACCGCGCCGGTGCCGCAGAAGGCGTTGGCGAGGGTGAACCAGTCGGCCAGCTGGAACTCGCGCAGCATGGAGAAGTGGCGTTTCATCGGCATAACGTGGCGGATCCGGCGTGAGCGGCGAGCGACGGCACAGGGTAGCGTGGCGCCGCCGCACTGGCGAGCGGCCGCTGCCAGGCGTCACGGCGCGCTGCTACGCTGATCGCCCCCCACTCCGCGCAGGTACTCCCCATGCAGACCGTCCTGATCACCGGTGCCGCCAGCGGCATCGGCGCCGGCATCGCCCACGCACTGGCCGCCGACGGCCGCCACATCGTCGTCAGCGACCTCGACCTCGAGGCCGCCGAAACGGTCGCCGCGCAGGTGCGCCAGGCCGGCGGCTCGGCCGAAGCGGTGGCGCTGGACGTGACCAGCGCGGACAGCATCGCCGCGGCGCTGGCGGCCGTCAGCCGGCCGGTGGACGTGCTGGTCAACAACGCCGGGCTGCAGCATGTGGCGCCGCTGCAGGAGTTCCCGATGGACAAGTGGAGCCTGCTGGTGGAGGTGATGCTGACCGGGGTCGCCCGGCTGACCCAGGCGGTGCTGCCGGGCATGCGCGAACGCGGCTTCGGCCGCATCGTCAACATCGGCAGCATCCACTCGCTGGTCGCCAGCCCGTACAAGAGCGCCTACGTCGCCGCCAAGCACGGCCTGGTCGGCTTCTCCAAGGTGATCGCACTGGAGACCGCCGACACCGACATCACCATCAACACGCTCTGCCCCAGCTACGTGAAAACGCCGCTGGTGGACAAGCAGATCGCCGACCAGGCGCGCACCCGCGGCATTTCCGAAGCCGACGTGATCGCCCAGGTGATGCTCAAGCCGATGCCCAAGGGCGTGTTCATCGCCTACGACGAACTGGCGGGCTGTGTGGCGTTCCTGGCCTCGCCGGCGGCGCGCAACATCACCGCGCAGACCATCGCCATCGATGGCGGCTGGACCGCGCAGTAGCGTTGCGGCAAGCGCGCACGTGCGCCTGCTGGATCGTGCGATCGACGCTGGTCAAATTTTCGCCATTGCGGCGGCGGCCGTTGCGGCACAACGCCACCGGCATCTTATCCACAGCGTTCGTGCGCTTTCATCCACACCGGCTGTGGAGAAGCGCGACCGGGACTGATGAGATTTTCGCCACCCGGCAGAATCGGACAGCCATTTCAGCGACTTGCGACGCTTGCCCACAGGCTTGTGCAGCATCGATCCACAGCTACTGTGGACAAGACGGAAGCGGTGTCGCGCGAGCGTTCGACCGAGCGGCGCGCCGGCCCCTCGCCCATCCCCCGACGGGAAGGGCAGAGGCTGTTCCTTCTCCCGACGGGAGAAGGTTGCCCGAAGGGCCGGATGAGGGTACGGGCGAAACCTGGTGCAACCAAACATCGCGAGACACTTGGCGCCGCACCCTCGCCCCCCAAACTCCGCGAGTCGCTTTCGCGCCGTACCCTCACCCCAACCCCTCTCCCGATGGGAGAGGGGCTTTACGGCAGCGCGAGCGTGTCGGACCCGCGAGTCGCGCCAGGACTGCATGCATCCGTCGCGGTACGGCATGCCCCCGTGGAACGGGCGCGGATCGCCGTCGAACACCAACTGTTCCTTCTCCCGTCGGGAGAAGGTGGCCCGAAGGGCCGGATGAGGGTACGGGCGAAGCCTGGCGCAACCAAACTCCACGAGTCGCTTTCGCGCCGTACCCTCACCCCAACCCCTCTCCCGATGGGAGAGGGGCGTTACGGCAACGCAAGCGCGTCAGACCCGCGAGTAGCGCCAGGACTGCATGCGTCCGTCGCGGTATGGCATGACCCCGTGGAACGGGCGCGGGTCGCCATCGAACACCAGCGGCAGGAAATGGCGATCGCCCTCCCACAGCGGCAGCGTGTCCATCTGCGCGATCGGCACCCAGGCCAGCGTGCCCTCGGCGTTCTCGGCGAACGGCTCGCCCGCGTAGGCCTCGATCAGGAACACGAAGCCCAGCCAGTCCTCGCCGTGCTTGCCGAACCCCGGCCAGCTGATGGTGCCGCGCAACTGCAGCGCCTCGCAGGTGATGCCGGCCTCCTCCAGGATCTCGCGGCGCATGCCGGCCAGGACGTCCTCGTCCGCCTCCACCTTGCCGCCCAGGCCGTTGTACTTGCCCAGGTGATGGTCGCCGGGTCTGGCATTGCGATGGACCAGCAGCACCTGGCTGCGATCGGGCGAGAGCACGTAGCCCAAGGTGGCGACGATGGGGGTGTAAGGCATGCGACGAAGGCAGAGGACGACGGGCGCGCAGTATGCCGTAACCGTGCCGTCGCCTGGTCCAGCCTGTGGCTAGACGGCGGGCGTCGCCGTGTCCTGCGCCGCGCGCGGCAACGGCGGCGCCGACCGCAGCGTGGCCACGCCGTGGCCGCGCTCGGCCAGGTATTCCAGCCATTTGCCGAGGAAGGTGTTCATGCGCATGCGGTGGCTGATCAGTTCCGCCGGCGGCGGGTACAGCCCCATCACGTCCTGCCAGCGGCGGCCGACATAGCAATGCGTGGTCTCGGCCTGACGCGCGTCAAGGTACAGGCGCACGTAGGCCGACGGGTCCGGCTCGCCGGTCAGCGGGTCGCACAGATCGTAGGTCAGGCGCAGTTCGACGGTGTAGCGGTGACGCTCGATCACGTCCAGGCGCAGGTCCAGGCCGTCGCCGATGCTGGACACGTAGCTGCCGGCGGCCAGGTCGGCCGGCACGAACAGGCGGTTCAGGTGCAGATAGTTCTCGGCGTACAGCCCCATCAGCCAGCCGAAACGGCTGAGCCGGGGGATGCGTTCGCTGCGGGTCATGGCGTGCTGCATGGACCGATCCTACACGCTGGATCGCGCCGGCGGCAGCATTGACGGATCGGCGCCAGCGGCCTACCGTGGAAATCCCTGCGAGGACGTGCGGAAATGCCGTCGCCGCCAGGAACGGCCCCGCCCGACCGGCGCGCGCTGGCCAATCACACCCTCTCTCAGAACATCTCGCGCTGCAGTCCCAGCGTCGCCAGCACCTTGCTGGAAATCTCCTCGATCGAGGTATGCGTGGTGCTCAGGGTCGGAATCCGCTCCATGCGGAACATGGTTTCGGCCGCCGCCACTTCGCGCCGGCAGGTCTCGGCGTTGGAATAGCGCGAATTCGGCCGCCGCTCCTGGCGGATCTGCTGCAGCCGCTCCGGATCGATGGTCAGCCCGAACAGCTTGTTGCGATACGCGCGCAGCCGCGGCGGCAGCCGATCGCTCTCCAGGTCCTCGTCGGTCAACGGATAGTTCGCCGCGCGCACGCCGTAATGCAGCGCCAGGTAGATGCAGGTCGGGGTCTTGCCCGCGCGCGACACGGCCACCAGGATCACGTCGGCTTCGTCGTAGGTGAGCGCGATGCCGTCGTCGTGCGCGAGCGCGAAGTTCATCGCGTTGATGCGGCGGTGGTAGGTCTCGAAGTCGACCAGACCATGCGCCTGTCCCACCCGCGAGTGCCGCGGCGCGTTCAATTCGCGCTCCAGCGGCTCGATGAAGGGCGCGAACACGTCGAGCATCAGCGCCCCGCTCTCGGCCAGCAGCATGCTCAGTTGCGGATCGACGCAGGAGTTGACCACGATCGGCCGAACCTGATAGCGCTCCCCTGCGGCATGGATCCGCTGCGCGGCGTCGCGGGCTTTTTCCGGATCGTCGACGAACGACATGCGGTCGGTGACGAAGCTGAAACCGCTGAACTGGGTGAGCAGGCTATGCCCAATGGTTTCAGCGGTGATACCGGTTCCATCGGACACGTAGAACACCGGTCTGATCGTCGACATTGCCTGCATTCTCCTGGCTGAAACCCAACGGATGCGCCCGCTTCGCTTGTGCCGGCTCGGGTGCGCACTGCATCATATCGGCTTCTTCCCTCACGGACGCGGCCATTCAGCCCGCCTCGGGCGATGGCCTAACGGAGCATCGCGCTTGAACGAGAACATCCTGTGGTTGCATGAGCTGCGCCTGGCCGACCTGGCTCGCGTCGGTGGCAAGAATTCCTCCCTTGGCGAAATGATCGGCAACCTGGCGGGGCTCGGCGTATCGGTGCCCGGCGGCTTCGCCACCACGGCCGAAGCGTTCAAGGCCTTCGTCGCCCACAACGATCTGTACCAGCGCATCTTCGACAAGCTGGCCACGCTGGACGTGGAAGACGTGGGCGCGCTGACCGCCGCCGGCAAGGAAATCCGCGGCTGGGTGATCGACGCGCCGCTGCAGCCGGAGCTGGACCAGGCGATCCGCGACGCCTACGCGCAACTGTGCAACGAGAACGGTGGCGGCGACATCGCGGTCGCGGTGCGCTCCTCGGCCACCGCCGAAGACCTGCCCGACGCCAGCTTCGCCGGCCAGCAGGAGACCTTCCTCAACGTGACCGGCGCCGACGACGTGGTGCACAAGGTCAAGGAAGTCTTCGCCAGCCTCTACAACGATCGCGCCATCGCCTACCGCGTGCACCACGGCTTCAAGCACGAGGACGTGTTCCTCTCGGCCGGCGTGCAACTGATGGTGCGCTCCGGCGTCGGCGCCTCCGGCGTGCTGTTCACCCTGGACACCGAGTCCGGTTTCCGCGACGTGGTGTTCGTTACCTCGAGCTTCGGCCTCGGCGAAATGGTCGTGCAGGGCGCAGTCAATCCCGACGAGTTCTACGTTTACAAGCCCACCCTCAAGGCCGGCAAGCCGGCGATCCTGCGCCGCTCGCTGGGCAGCAAGCTGATCCGCATGGTGTATTCGGACGTGCCGGGCGAGCGCGTGCGCATCGAGGACACCCCGGCCGAGCTGCGCAACACCTTCTCGATCAACGACGAGGACGTGCAGGAACTGGCCAAGCAGGCGCTGGTGATCGAGCAGCACTACCAGCGGCCGATGGACATCGAATGGGCGAAGGACGGCGTCAGCGGCAAGCTGTTCATCGTGCAGGCGCGCCCGGAGACGGTGAAGTCGCGCGGCCACGCCACCCAGATCGAACGCTTCGCGCTGCAGCAGCGCGGCGAGGTGATCGCCGAAGGCCGTGCGATCGGCCAGAAGATCGGCGCCGGCGTCGCGCGCGTGGTGCGCAGCCTGGAAGACATGAACCGGGTGCAGCCCGGCGACGTGCTGGTCGCGGACATGACCGACCCCGATTGGGAGCCGGTGATGAAGCGCGCCTCGGCGATCGTCACCAACCGCGGCGGCCGCACCTGCCACGCGGCGATCATCGCCCGCGAGCTGGGCGTGCCGGCCGTGGTCGGCACCGGCAACGCGATGGAACTGGTCGAGGACGGCAAGGAAGTGACGGTGAGCTGCGCCGAAGGCGACACCGGCTACATCTATGGCGAGCGCCTGCCGTTCGAGCGCACCACCACGGATCTGGGCAACATGCCGCCGGCGCCGCTGAAGATCATGATGAACGTGGCCAACCCGGAGCGCGCGTTCGACTTCGGCCAGTTGCCCAACGCCGGCATCGGCCTGGCGCGCCTGGAGATGATCATCGCCGCGCATATCGGCATCCATCCCAACGCGCTGCTGGAATACGCCAAGCAGGACGCGGCGACCAAGAAGAAGATCGACGAGAAGATCGCCGGCTACGCCGACCCGGTGAGCTTCTACGTCAATCGCCTGGCCGAAGGCATCGCCACGCTGACCGCGTCGGTGGCGCCGCACCCGGTGATCGTGCGCCTGTCGGACTTCAAGTCCAACGAGTACGCCAACCTGATCGGCGGCAGCAACTACGAACCGCACGAAGAGAACCCGATGATCGGCTTCCGCGGCGCCAGCCGCTACGTCGATCCGAGCTTCGCCGCCGCGTTCGCGCTGGAATGCAAGGCGGTGCTCAAGGTCCGCAACGAGATGGGCCTGGACAACATGTGGGTCATGATCCCGTTCGTGCGCACCCTCGAGGAAGGCCGCAAGGTCGTCGAGGTGTTGGCCAGCAACGGCCTGCGCCAGGGCGAGAACGGCCTGAAGATCATCATGATGTGCGAGGTGCCGTCGAACGCGCTGCTGGCCGAGGAATTCCTGGAGATCTTCGACGGCTTCTCGATCGGTTCGAACGACCTGACCCAGCTCACCCTGGGCCTGGACCGCGACTCCTCGATCGTGGCGCACCTGTTCGACGAGCGCAATCCGGCGGTCAAGAAGATGCTGTCGATGGCGATCAAGGCCGCGCGCGCCAAGGGCAAGTACGTGGGCATCTGCGGCCAGGGTCCTTCGGATCACCCCGACCTGGCCGAGTGGCTGATGCAGGAAGGCATCGAATCGGTCTCGTTGAACCCCGACACCGTGGTCGACACCTGGCTGCGCCTGGCCAAGCTGAAGAGCAAGGGGTGATGCGATGCAGTCGTGGCTGACGGCACTGACGGCGGCCACGACCGCTGCGCCGGCGACGCGGGCGGCGCGCCCGTTCGACTGGCGGACGCTGGACTGGGCGCAGTACGCGCTCAACTGGGGCGTGGCGATCCTGATCCTGGTGGTCGGGATGTGGATCGCCAAGCGCCTGAGCGAATGGCTGCGCAGCGCCCTGCTGCGCGCACGGGTGGAAGCCACGCTCAGCAATTTCCTGCGCAACGTCGCCTATGCGTTGATGCTGGTGCTGGTGCTGGTCACCGCGCTGCAGAAGATCGGCGTGCCGCCGACCTCGCTGTTCGCCGTGCTCGGCGCCGCCGGCCTGGCGGTGGGCCTGGCGCTGAAGGACTCGCTGTCCAACATCGCCTCCGGGGTCATGCTGATCGTGCTGCGGCCGATGCGCGACGGCGACCACGTGGTGGTGGCCGGCCAGGAAGGCGTGGTCGACGAGATCCGGATCTTCCAGACCCGCATCCGCACCTTCGACGAGCGCATGGTGACCCTGCCCAACAGCACCATCACCACCGCGCCGATCGTCAACTACAGCACCCTGCCCAACCGGCGCCTGGAGATCACCGTCGGCGTCGGCTACGGCGACGACCTGAAGAAGGCGCAGGAGCTGTTGCTGAAGATCGCCCAGGACAATCCGAACATCCTGAAGACGCCCGCCCCGTTCGTGCAGGTCACCAACCTGGGCGAGAGCACGGTGGACCTGATGCTGTTCGGCTACGCCAAGAACAGCGATTTCGGCGCGGCCAAGAGCAGCACGCTGGAGCAGATCCGCAACCAGTTGCTGGAGAACGGGCTGAGCATTCCGTATCCGCAGCGCGACCTGCACGTGTACCACCACGATGCCGACGGGCGCCCGATCGCCGAGCTGCTGACCAAGGGCGTCACCGACGACGGCGAGACCAAGCCGGGACCGCCGCTGGCGCGCTGAGCGGCGGCGTCAGCGCCTGCATTCCCTGCGCGACTGTATCCGCCCGACGATCGTCTGGCGGTCTCCCGCATGCGCCTCGACGGCGTCTGGATCGCGGATCAGCCCTCGCCTTGCCCGCCCAGCCTGCCCATGAACGGACGGTAGTAACGCAGTTCGTCGATGGAATCGTGCACGTCGCTGAGCGCGGTGTGCGAGGAGGTCTTGGTCAGGCCGGCCGACACCGTCGGCGCCCAGCGCCGCGCCAGTTCCTTCAGCGTCGACACGTCCAGGTTGCGGTAGTGGAAGAAGCGCTCCAGCCGCGGCATCTGCCGGTGCAGGAAACGCCGGTCCTGGCAGATCGAGTTGCCGCACATCGGCGAAGTGCCAGACTTGCACCACTGGGTCAGGAACGCCATGGTCTCGGCCTCGGCCTGGGCCAGCGTGACCTGGCTGTCGAGCACGCGCTGCCACAGGCCGGAGTGGCGGTGCTGGTTGCGGTTCCACTCGTCCATCGCCTCCAGCGTCTGCAGCGAATGGGCGATGGCGAACTCCGGGCCCTCGGCCAGCACGTTGAGTTGCGCGTCGGTCACCACCGTGGCGATTTCGATGATCGAATCGCGATCGGTATCCAAGCCGGTCATTTCCAGATCGATCCAGATCAGCCGATCGTTCGCCACGTGCGCTTGCGCCATATCACCGTCCTGTCGTTCGCGGCGGCGAGGCCGGCGCGGAAGTGTCGTATCAGGCTTCAATGATACCGCGCGGCCTGCGCGACCGGCAGGGGCTGGCCGCTCACGCGCCCAGCGGCGGCTTGCCGCGCTTGGCGCGGAAATAGTTGGTCAGGCGCGTGCTGGCCTCTGCCGCCAGCACCCCGCCGCGGACCTGCACGCGGTGGTTGTGGCGCGGATCGGCGAGCAGGTCGAACACGCTGCCGCAGGCGCCGGTCTTGGGATCGGTGGCGGCATAGACCAGTTCCGCCACCCGCGCGTGCACCACCGCCATCGCGCACATCGCGCACGGCTCCAGGGTCAC
>NZ_NSGT01000096.1:0-9305 GCF_009192905.1 Xanthomonas sp. LMG 12459 | reverse complement strand
CAAGGGCGAGCCTCCTCCTCGGCGCTGACGCTCTGTTGCGGCCCTCCGCTGCGCGCCGCTACCGCGGTGCTCACTCCCGGGTGCGGTCGAGCCTAACGCTTCGCCTGTCGGTTCCCACGAGGCGCACAACGCGCTGGTGGAGAAGAACCCGATGAAGCGCACCCAAGACCGGAAGGCCCAATACCAACTCCAGATGGACGAGGAGGGCATCTTGCTCGCAGCAGCCACCATCTTGGAGCAACGCCTCCAACGGCTGGGCCACATCCACAGCCCCGAGCAGGCAGGCAGCTACCTGGTCGCCCGCTGCGCCCACCTGCCGCACGAAGTCTTCGGCGTCGTCTTCCTCGACACCAAGCACCACATCCTGGCCACCGAGCACCTCTTCAGCGGCACCACCGACGCATGCGAAGTCCACAACCGGGTCGTCGCCAAGCGCGCCCTCGACCTCAACGCCGTCGCCGTCATCCTCTTCCACAACCATCCGAGCGGGAACCCGGAGCCCAGCCAAGCCGACCGCCAAGTCACCGAGCGCCTGAAGCAGGCGCTGGCGCTTCTCGACATCCGAGTCCTTGACCACCTGGTCATCGGTGGCCGGCAGCACGTCAGCCTGGCCAGCAGGGGGTGGGCATAGCCTGCCCCTTCACCCAAGCAGTCTGCCGAAGCTAGACTGCCAAGGCAGATGCACATCCACATCCATGGAGCAGGAATGAAGGCGTTTCACGTGCGCGGGATTGTGTGGGAGACCGACGGCAAGCGTCCCGCATTGCCGGGTGAAGCCACGATCGAATGCGAGAGCGAAGAGCAGATTGCTGACGCGCTCAGCGATGCATACGGCTGGCTGGTGAGCGCCTTCGTTGTCGTAGAGGAGACCGACAGCGACCACACCAGGAACGCGAGTCGGGGTTGAAGGATTGGCGAGTTGGTCGGCGCCGGTTTCCCGCTTCCGCTAAAGTGTCGGACCCTGTTTGAACTGGCGCTCGCCACCCGAGCGTGCGCTTAGAGGAAGTCGTTGTTGATGGTGTTTAAGGGTCTGGTGGTTCTGCTTTTGGTTTTTGCTTCGGTTCCCGGCGTGGCTGCAGAGTTGGTCGGCCGCGCGACGGTCACGGACGGCGACACCCTCACCGTGGCGAAGCAGCGCATCCGCCTATGGGGCATCGATGCCCCGGAAAGCATCCAGCAATGCACCACCAAGGACGGGCGCTCTTGGCCCTGCGGCCGGCGGTCCGCCGCCGCGCTGGACGGCTATGTGTTGGACAAGACCGTTCGTTGCCGGCCCAAGGACACGGACCGCTACGGCAGAGTGGTTGCGGAGTGCTTCGTCCAAGGGCAGTCCGTCAACCGCTGGATGGTGAGCTCCGGTTGGGCCGTGGCCTATCGCCAATACGCCACGGCGTTCATCGGTGACGAAGCCGACGCACGCCAGCACGAGCGGAACCTCTGGCAAGGGCCCTTCCAGATGCCCGCCGACTATCGGCGTAGCAAGCGGGACCAGTCGGCCCGCCAGGCCCAGGTGACCGCGCCGCCCGTGTCCAGCGGATGCCGCATCAAGGGCAACATCTCCCGCCAGGGCAAGAAGATCTACCACGTTCCTGGTCAGCGGGATTACGAGCGGACCAGCGTCGATCAAGCACGCGGCGAGCGTATGTTCTGCAGCCCTGAAGAGGCCGCTAGGGCAGGGTGGCAGCCGGCAAAGCGCTGAAAGTTTTCGTCGAGGTGGGCGTGCTTAGAGGGCTTGCGCATGCCCCCTTTTGTCTGCCCACGTCGGCGATCAGAGCGGTAGACTCTGGCCCTGGTGACGTGGAGGCAATACCCAAGTGGACGGGATGCAACGCATGGAAACAACGATGACTAATCAGCCCCAGCCAGGTGCCTTCTACATGTTCATATCAGACATGGAGAGTAATAGGCCGCCTTGTGGGGTGAGGTTCGACAACCTCCGTCGGCTGCATTCGCCGCCCCGTGTAATCCTGCGTCCGCAGGAGGGTGGTTTTCCTTCACTGCTTGAGCAACCGCAGATGACCTATGACCCCAGCGCGGGCCCCGAGCCTCGTGATCTGGAGCCAGGGTTTGGCGGATATTGGTTGGTTTCCGAACGACTCCACAACGCCATGTGCTCAGTCGATCCAAACGCCTTCGCGTTCGTTGAGGTGGATTACCGCCTAGCCGATGGCATCAAGGGGTCGCGCCGCTTCCTGTGCGACGTTGTCCGAGAACTGGATGCCTTAGACGAAGCATCATCGCGGCTGAAGATCGAGGTTGATGAGGAGTTTGTGCGTGGGAAGTTCTATTACTTCGGCGGTGGGGCTAGCCTTGCATTCCGACGTGAAGTTCTTAGGGCTTCGCACGTATTTCGATTGCCGTTCAATCCGTCGGTGTTCTGCGATCAACAGTTCAAAGGGGCGCTTCACAACGCTGGTATATCTGAAGACGCAGAAGTCAGCGGCATCTCTTTCATTGACGCATCGGATCTCTGATCCCAGCAGGTGACAAGGACGAATCCTAGATCATGGCAGACAAGGCTCTCTTCCAGCAGCACCACGGCCTCGACCAGAAGTCGTTTGAGATTGATCCTCTGTTGAAGGTGCTTGTGGACAATGGCCGGTTCCATAAAGACCTGGCCACGAATCTAATCAATTTGCCCAGTGACAAGGCGTTTGCTCACGCTATCGGTGTTACGCCGCACTCGGGTGGTCCGATCAAGGAATATCGTCTTGGTTTGAACTATGTCCTTGAGCGCATGGCCGCCACGAAAGATGGGCAGGCAGCATTGCTTGGAGATCCGGATGCCCTAGATCGAGTTGTCCTTAAGGTTCAGCGATTGAGCGACACCGTGCAGGTGGCGCTCATCAATGGCGACTTGCGGACGAACAATGCGCTAGGGGAAACGATGGACCAAACGCGGGCTATCACGCAGGCGTTCTATCGTGACCCAAACGACTATGCTTTTCAGAACCAAACGCAGTTGGACGCACACGGCAAGGTCAGTGCCAATGCGCGCCAATGGAGCCCGGTGACGCATAATGAAGGTCGCATTGTCTCGACCTTGCAGCACTTCCAAAGTTCAGGAAGGCCGCTGCTAAAGGGCGGTGACCTGGACTTTCAGCGCAACAGCCTATCCCAGGCTATAGCTGACGCTTACCACGACGGCCGCTTGACCATGTCGCCGGGTGGGGTGGCGGTGGTCGAAAACACATTGGGAGAAGAGGCCGCAAATAGTCTCCGCGTGCCGCGCGGCCAGCGTGGCGAAGTCGCCATGGAGTTGTTGATGGGCGAAGCCTCTGCCCGCGGTTTGACCCGTGCCGGCGGACTTCTGGCCACAGGCGCGGATGCGGTGATGACCGCACGCGCCGCCTCAGCGCTAATGGAGCAGGGCAACCTCACCGCCGCGCAGTCGGAGGTCAATCACGCCGTTGCTCGCAACGTGGGCGGCTGGGCCGGCGGCGCGTCCACAGCGGCCGCGCTGGGCAGCAGCGGCGGCTTTGTGCCTGCGGCCCTGGTGGTCGGCGACGCTGTGTTGATGAGCAAGGCCTTCGACAAGGCCGTGGACCTCAAAGAAAACCGCGACATCTTCCACCAGACCGATCGGGCCGGCGTGGACTGGCAGTTCAATGGCCGCAATTGGGAGCGCCAAGGCCAGCTGCAAGAGGGGCAGGGCAAGGCGGTCGAGCAGGACGTGGTGGCCAGCTACACGAAATCCCAGGAACTGGGTGCCATGGCGAATGCCAAGGCCGCCGAGTTCGCGCTGGGCAAAGCCCCCCCGCCGCAGGACCCGTTCAACCTGCCGGCCCAACCCGGCGATCGGATTGGGCTGGACAACCAAAATTGGCATCGCAATCCGGCGACCGAGGCATGGGAGCGCCAGGTCAAGACCGGTGTGGAAGGTGCCAACGACCGGGGCGTCTACGAGAACCAGATCGCGAATGCAGAGCAGACGCAGCGCCTGAACCAGGAAGCCCTGGCGCGCATCGAGAACAACATCGCCACCGGCCGCGAGGCCATCGCCCAGGCCTACCTGGAGAGTCATGCCGCCCAGCGCGGGCAAGATTACGGGGTGGGCGTTCCTACCGCCGTGGAAAGTGCTCGTGCCCAGCAAGACCGGGTGCAAGGCCACGACGGCCAGACCTACCAGCGCAACGAGGCCGGGCAGTGGCTCGGCAAGGACGGAGTGGCCGCCGGCAACCTGGCGGTGGAGCTGGAGCTCACGAACCAGATGCGCCAGCCCTCGCTGGAGCGCGCGCAGGAGACCCTGGCAGCCATTGAGGCTCGCCCCGCGCCCACGGCGGCGCAGATGGAGCACAACGAGCTTCTGCACCGCTATCGGGCTGTCGGCATCGACCTCAACGCGCAGGAGAACAACTTAGAGGCAGTGAAGCTCGCCACCCAGCGCACGCAAGAAGCCGAAGGCCTCACCGGCCGGATGGTGCAGAGGTTGAAGCCCAACGAGCAGGGGCAATACGGCTACGACAGCCAGATTGTTCACTATCAGGTTGGCCAAGACGGTGTGGCTCACCAAGTCGCGGTGACCACGTCCGAGGAGCTGCGCCAAGCCAAGGCCGAGTTGGGCCAGCCGGCTGTGGCGCACGTGCCGACCCTGGCGACGGTCTCAGTGACTGCGCCTGGGCGCAGCAAGGAGCAGGAGGCCGAACCGGCCCAGGAGAAGGGGGCGCAGGGGCCGATGCTGGCCGACAACCCTGCGCACCCGGACCACTCCACCTACCAAACCATCCATTCTTGGGTCAGCGGGACGGGGAACTGGAACGAGCAGGAGAGCCGGAACGTCACCGCAGCGCTCTACAAGCAGCAGGCCGAGGACCCGCTGGTGAAGCGAGTGGACCGGGTGACCGGTGCGCTAGGCAAGGACGGGGCCGAGAACGTGCTGGCGGTCTATGCGCCGTTTGGCGACAAGGCGCCGTTCTTTCACGCCCGGGTGGATGGGCGCGAGGCAGCCCAGCAGCCAGCGGAGCAGAACCTGCAGCAGGCGGAGGTCATCAAGCAGGATCAGGTGCGCCAGCAGGCACTGGAGCAAACCCAGCAGCAGACTCAGCGGCAAGAGCAGGCAGGGCCAAGCAGATCCTTATAAATAGTTAAGCCACAGGGGGCGGTGCGTATGGACACAGGTTCACTAGCTGATTGGCTGGGCGCGATTGGGTCGGTAGGTGCGGTAGGTGCCGCCCTGTATCTGCATTGGCAGACTGTTGGTGAGAGAAAGGCGATTGAAGCATCCCAGTCTCGCAGCGCGGCTCTTTCAATGCTCGCAGTATTTCGTGCGGCTGCGGAAGAATTTGAATGGACTATCCATCGGCTTGACGATGGAAAATCGCCTAACGAGTTGGGAACGGACGAAGATCAGCAGGCCATTACGGTCGGCCGGCTCATTCGCTTTCGAAAAGAGCTTCTTCCGTTGCTTCAATCAATGGCTGCTCTCGGGTCCACGGCGCCGATTGTTCAAGCGGCTTATGCTGCGGTGGATAAGATGGTCCATGATTTTGAACCATATTTTTTCGATGTTTTTCCAGGTGATCCAGTGTTCATAGGTGAGCGTTGGCCAGCGTCGGAGAAGGTTCTGCGCCACGCTGCTGACCTCGTCCAAAAGGCGTGCGACGCTCTAGAGAATCAGGTGGTTTTCAAATAGGCATAGTCCATGCTGCATTTCTCGCATTTAATCGCATGTGCTAGACATGGGGGATGTTATGGGGTGTAGGAAAGGAATTTCAGGTTTCTCTTGGATTTGATGAATTAGTATTCTTAGGCGAGCTAGGCTTCAGCGCCGCTCTCAAAGTCTCACTGTAACCTGAGGGGGAAGTATGGCAATCAATATGATTACTTACAATGAGGATGGGCACCGTTACACGACTTTTGTTGTGGCGCGCCTTGCTGGTTGGGATGTTTCAGAGGCCTTGGAGTTAAGTTGGGGCTCTCAACTGCCTGATGATTACGACGACCTCAAAGCGGTGGATCGAGCTCTCGATTGGTTTGAAGGTGAAGAACCAAAGAGGATAATGCGAGTCCTTCACTCTCTACACGGAGGGGACGTCCAGAAGAGGCGTGCAGGACTCAAGACCTACATCAGTGAAATGCTCGCAAATAAGCAGCCCGAATGGAAGGTTGGGGTGGTTATCCATGCGTTTGGTGATAGCTACGCACACACGCGCGAAGAAAATGGGAAGGAAGTAGCTTACGGGGCTCCATTCGGGCATCTTCTTGACGGGCATCGTCCAGATCACGTTCCGTTGTTTCCTGAGAAGTTCAAGTTATATGTTTCTGATCTTTACGGTGTCCTTTTGGTGAATAATTCCGCAGGAGGGCAGGGTGTATCAGAAGTGGCAAAGATTGCTGGGCTGAAGAGCTTCCCAACAGATGTAAAAGCCTTGGCTAATAAGCACGGCTATGACAATGAGTTAAGCAAAGGTGTTCAAGGGCAACTGAATGCAAAGGCCACAACTCGCGAGGTGTTGGATTTGCTTGTCCATCTTGAGAAGAGGCTAACTTCGTAAACTGACTGGCGTGCCCGTGTTCGTGGGGATCGGGAGCAAATGCTGATGAGCTGGTTGGCTAAAAAACGGTCTAAGACTTCTAGTGTAAATTGACCATGTGCCAATAGGAATTGGTTGAGCTCAAGGCCTGGGGTGGGCGGAAAGGCAAGCGAACATCCAGCGTGTAGTGGGACCGGCTTGGATGAGGCTCACCACCAAGAGGCGATTGAAGTTATTGCCCAATAAGGTCATACAGGAGCATGCACAATCCCTGGCGGCGGTGTAGACCACCATCTTCCCGCTGCTAGCCGCCTCTGAACCAGTGCCCGGAATGCGTCGGGATTGAGGGGCATCCCAGACCTTTTGTGTCGTCCTTGGTTACAGCGGGCATGCGCGGCCACCACGTTATCGGCCACGTCCTTGCCACCGTCTTGGCGAGCCTGGAGATGCTCGGCCGTGCATTGGTAGGCGCGGGATGAGCGGGGGCGCAAGCCTAGTTCGTCAGGCGAGGAGAGCCACATGGGGAGGCCGCAATAGAAACAGCGGCCGGCCTGGGCGTGGAAGGCGTAGACACGAAGGGTTTTGAGGCGTCTGTTGCTCACGGGAGGCTCCGGAATCGAAGGATTCCCGTGCCTCCTAGGGAGAACCTCGGGCACCCGGAGCCGTTCGGCATGCGGGCACAACACCGACGCTCAGCGATCGGCAAACATGTTTTAGCTCAACTTCCAGGCGGCTGCAACTCGAAGGCAGCGAGCAAGAGCAGAGCCAGGTCAGTGCTTGGCCTGGCTTTCTTCGGCGCTTGCCATTGCCAGCCGCGAGGCGCCGCGCGAACGGGCTTGGTTGCGGATGTCGTGGTCGTTGCGGCTTTCCACATGCCTCAACAACGTGCCGACCAACTCAGCATCTTCCAGAGTTTCGGCGCCGGCCAGAAACACTAGCTCTGCGACACGCATTCGTCGCTTGGCTTCTTCGCGGCGCTGCGTTTCCTTCGCTTTTACAGCCTGGCGCTGACTAGCTAAAAGCTCACGCGCTTGTAGCTGGGCCAATCGTTCTGTCGCTCTTTGGATTCTCTGGTGGTAGTGGGTTGGCTCGGCCATGCTTTTCTCCTCTGTGCCATTACGAGTCAACCAAAGAAATGGCGCGCGTCAAGTTTGCACAGGCCTGAAAATTTGGACTTCCTCGAAATCGAAAAGATCTGAAAAACAAGGCTTAAAAGAACGAAGCAAGAGCGCACCTAGGTGTCACTGCGTGACACGTGCGCAAAGGGCTTCGCCCCTTGAACCCCAAGCGCCGGCGGCGCTTGCGCAAATCCAAAGCCGAGGCATAAACCAAGCAACCCCACTGCTTCGGAGCAACACCTCATGGCCATCTACCACGCCAACGTAAAGACCTTCAGTCGCGCCAAAGGACATTCGTCCATCGCGGCCGCCGCCTACCGCGCCGGCCTGCTTCTCGAGGACGAGAAGACGGGGCAGCGCCACGACTACCGCCGCCGGGACGGCGTGGTCGAAACCCGCTGCGTCGCCCCCGAGGACGCGCCCGACTGGGCCCTTGTCCCTGCCGAGCTCTGGCCAGCCGTGGAGGCGGCCGAGCGGCGCAAGGACGCCACGATCGCGCGCGAGTTCGAGTTCGCATTGCCCCACGAACTCGACGAGGCGCAGCGATCGGCGCTGGCCATGGAAGTCACCCGTGCCCTGGTCAGTCGCTACGGGTTCGCGGCCCAGGCGAGCATCCACAGCCCAGGCAGCAAAGACGGCTTGAACTGGCACGTCCATGTGCTGGCCACGACGCGGCGCATGGGTCCGGAAGGTCTCGCGGACAAAACCAAGGAACTGGACGGCGGGCCATCGGGACGTGTCGAAGTGCAGTGGGTGCGCGAACTGATCGCCTCCACCATCAACGCCCATCTTGAAAAAGCGGCGCTCGAGATTCGCGTGGACCATCGCCGTTTGGAAGCACAAGCCAATGACGCCCTGGCCCGCGGTGACCTGGTCGCCGCTGCCGTGCTCTCGCGGGAGCCGACCAAGCATGTGGGCAAGAACGCGACCGCCATAGCCCGCCGGGGCCAGGCCTCTGAGCGCGTGGAAGCGAACCGCCGAATCGAAGAGGCGAATGAGGAGGCCTTCCAAAAGCTCATCGCCGTCTTCGAAAACGAGGGGCGAGCGGTGGAAGTGCCCGATGGCCACAGCCACGAACAGGCCCAACGGGAACTCCGCCGTCCACCGGCCGTGCTGCCCCTGTCGCTGGGCCGCGGGGCAGGGCACATCGAGGTCTCTCGCAACATGGGGCCCATCGCCCAGCGGCTGGGGTTGCTGGAGGAGACCGCTCCCGGGGCGCCACGCCCGGAGCCGGTGTCCATCCCAGCGCTCGTTGCCGAGCTGAGCCAGGAGTGGGGAGCACTGCGCCACGAGGCAGTGGCGCGGGCGCTCCACGTCACCCGCCAGCTCTTGGCCTGGGCGGCCGAGCGCGCCGCGGCGTTCGCCGAGCACGCCCGGTTCCGCTCGGACCTGCTGGAGCTGGCCCGGCGGTTACGCGGATTCAAAGCCAGCCTGACCCGGTTTGCACGGCGCCTGCAGGCCGAGCAACGCGCCTCCAGGCTCCGCCATCTGGCGGAGCGGTCCTGGGAGGACTTCACGGTCAACAATCCCCAGCCTGGCACCTCTTGGACGGAGCAGGATTGGAAGCAACGGCGGGCGTGGCGCTTGAGCACCTTGGAGAAGCGGACGGCCGAACTGCTCGAAGCGCGGGCCCGGGTCACCCCGGAGCAACAGGCCTTTTGCGAAAAGGAAGCGGCAGAGAGTGGCCGCCTCTTGGAGGCCTGGAGCCAGGAGA
>NZ_NSGT01000095.1:0-611 GCF_009192905.1 Xanthomonas sp. LMG 12459 | reverse complement strand
GGATCTTCTCGATGCGGTGGCGGTGCAGCAGCTGCAGCACCTCCTCGTCGCTGGCGCCTTCGCGCACGGTGACCAGGCGATCCTTCTTGGTCATGATGTGGCGGACCGGATCGTCGAGCTTCTTCTCGAAGCGCATGTCGCGGCTGGTGACGATGCCGACCAGTTCGCTGCCGTCCACCACCGGCACGCCGGAGATGTTGCGGGCGCGGGTGAGTTTGAGCACCTCGCCGATGGTGGTCTCCGGACCGACCGTGAACGGCTCGGTGATGACGCCGGCCTCGAACTTCTTGACCTTGGCCACTTCGGCCGCCTGCTGCGCCGGGGTCAGATTCTTGTGGATGATGCCGATGCCGCCGAGCTGGGCCATGGCCACCGCCAGGCGGTGCTCGGTGACCGTGTCCATCGCGGCCGAGAGGATCGGCAGTTTCAGGCGCAGGTCGCGGGTCAGCCGGGTTTCCAGGCTGACGTCCTTGGGCAGGACGGTCGAATGGGCGGGGACGAGCGAGACGTCGTCGTAGGTGAGAGCTTCAGCCTGGATGCGCAGCATCGGCGGACCCGAGTGTGGGGAAGCGCGGCATTTTAACGCATTGGGGCGGGGATTGGGGAGTCGG
>NZ_NSGT01000094.1:0-23400 GCF_009192905.1 Xanthomonas sp. LMG 12459 | reverse complement strand
CACGCGGCTGCTGGTCGGCGCCGCGGTGGGCGTCGGCGGCGATACCGAGCAGCGCATCGAACTGCTGGCCGCGGCCGGTGTGGACGTGGTCATCGTCGATACCGCGCACGGCCATTCGCAGGGCGTCATCGACCGCGTGGCTTGGGTCAAGAAGACCTACCCGCAGCTGCAGGTGATCGGCGGCAACATCGTCACCGGCGACGCCGCGCTGGCGCTGATGGACGCCGGCGCCGACGCGGTCAAGGTCGGCGTGGGTCCGGGTTCGATCTGCACCACGCGTGTGGTCGCCGGCGTCGGCGTGCCGCAGATCACCGCGATCGACATGGTCGCCGAGGCGCTGCAGGACCGCATCCCGCTGATCGCCGACGGCGGCATCCGCTACTCCGGCGACATCGGCAAGGCACTGGTCGCCGGCGCCTCCACGGTGATGGTCGGCGGCCTGTTCGCCGGCACCGAGGAAGCCCCGGGCGAGGTCGAACTGTTCCAGGGCCGCAGCTACAAGAGCTACCGCGGCATGGGCAGCCTGGGCGCGATGGAGAAGGGCAGCAAGGACCGTTACTTCCAGGACGCCTCCGACGCCGACAAGCTGGTGCCGGAAGGCATCGAAGGCCGCGTGCCGTACCGCGGTCCGCTCAGCGGCATCATCCACCAGCTGATCGGCGGCCTGCGCGCGACCATGGGTTACGTGGGCTGCGCCACCATCGAGGACATGCGCACCAAGCCCAAGTTCGTCACCATCACCGGTGCCGGCCAGCGCGAAAGCCACGTCCACGATGTGCAGATCACCAAGGAACCGCCGAACTACAGGATGGGCTGACGCCCATCCGGGAATGGGGAATCGGGAGTCGGGAATCGATGAACCAGCGTCTGCACCGCTTTGCCCATTCCCGATTTCCCGTTCCCGATTCCCGGCCCCAATGACCAACATCCACAGCGACAAGATCCTCATCCTCGATTTCGGTGCGCAGTACACGCAGTTGATCGCGCGGCGCATTCGCGAACTGGGCGTGTACTGCGAGATCTGGGCGTGGGACCACGATCCGGCAGAGATTGCCGGCTTCGGGGCGAAAGGCATCATCCTCTCCGGCGGCCCGGAATCGACCACGTTGCCGGGCGCGCCGGCCGCGCCGCAGGAAGTGTTCGACAGCGGCCTTCCGATCTTCGGCATCTGCTACGGCATGCAGACCCTGGCCGCGCAGCTCGGTGGCGCCACGGAAGCGGCGGACCAGCGCGAGTTCGGCCATGCCGAGGTCGAGGTGGTCGCTGCCGATGCGCTGTTCTCCGGGTTGACCGATCACGCAGGCGCGTCGCGTTTGAACGTGTGGATGAGCCACGGCGACCACGTGTCGCAGGTGCCGCCGGGCTTCACCATCACCGCCGTCACCGACCGCATCCCGGTCGCGGCCATGGCCAACGAGGCCAAGCGCTGGTACGGCGTGCAGTTCCATCCGGAAGTCACCCACACCCTGCAGGGCCAGACCCTGCTGCGCCGCTTCGTGGTCGACGTGTGCGGCTGCGCCACGCTGTGGACCGCGGCCAACATCATTGACGACCAGATCGCCCGCGTGCGCGCCCAGGTCGGCGACGACGAGGTGATCCTCGGCCTGTCCGGCGGCGTGGATTCGTCGGTGGTCGCCGCGCTGCTGCACAAGGCGATCGGCGACAAGCTGACCTGCGTGTTCGTCGACACCGGCCTGCTGCGCTGGCAGGAAGGCGACCAGGTGATGGCGATGTTCGCCGAGCACATGGGCGTCAAGGTGATCCGCGTCAACGCCGCCGACCGCTACTTCCAGGCGCTGGCCGGTGTCAGCGATCCGGAAGCCAAGCGCAAGATCATCGGCAACCTGTTCGTGGAGATCTTCGACGAAGAGTCGAACAAGCTCCGCAACGCCAAGTGGCTGGCGCAGGGCACCATCTACCCGGACGTGATCGAGTCGGCCGGCAGCAAGACCGGCAAGGCCCACGTCATCAAGAGTCACCACAACGTCGGCGGCCTGCCCGAGCACATGAAGCTGGGCCTGGTCGAGCCGCTGCGCGAACTGTTCAAGGACGAAGTGCGGCGCCTGGGCGTCGAACTCGGCCTGCCGCGCAGCATGGTCTACCGCCATCCGTTCCCCGGCCCCGGCCTGGGCGTGCGCATCCTCGGCGAAGTGAAGCGCGAATACGCCGAACTGCTGGCCAAGGCCGATGCGATCTTCATCGACGAGCTGCGCAAGGCCGACCTCTACGACAAGACCAGCCAGGCCTTCGCCGTGTTCCTGCCGGTGAAGTCGGTCGGCGTGGTCGGCGACGCCCGCGCCTACGAATGGGTGATCGCGCTGCGCGCGGTGGAGACCATCGACTTCATGACCGCGCACTGGGCGCACCTGCCATACGACTTCCTCGGCACGGTGAGCAATCGCATCATCAACGAACTGCGCGGCGTGTCGCGGGTGGTGTACGACATCTCGGGGAAGCCGCCGGCGACGATCGAGTGGGAGTGAGGTGACCTCCTTCGTGGGCGGCGCTGGCTGATCGGCGCGCCCTGAAGCAGGCTTGGCATTTCGGTAGTGTTCCCGCTCGCCTTCCAGCATCGAGTCCAGCAGGTCGCTGTCCGTCAGCTTGGTACTGCGTAGCTCCAGCGCCTGATACGGCGTGTCTTTCTTCGAAGAACCTCCCGCACCGTCAGCCCGGATGCGGCGATCGGCTCCACAAGTCGCTTCCGGCTTGGAGGTGTCTTGAGGTATTCGACGACCTGTGGGTGTGCTCCCGCGTCGCGGATCAGGGCGAGGCGTTGCGCGAGGTTTCGCATTCCGGGTTGTGGCAGATCACGGCCTTCATGACGCGGTCTTTGCCGCCTGGGTGGCTTCGACCGCGCCTGCGGCCGCCGCCAGTGCAGCGGCGGCCTGTGTGTCCTTGCGCTCGCTGTAGCGGTCGACCAGGTAGTCGCTGCGGCCGCGCACCAGATAGGTGAACTTCACCAGTTCCTCCATGACGTCCACCACCCGGTCGTAGTACGCCGATGGTTTCATGCGGCCATTGGCGTCGAACTCCTGCCAGGCCTTCGGCACCGACGACTGATTCGGGATGGTCACCATCCGCATCCAGCGCCCAAGCATGCGCAGCGCGTTGACCACGTTGAAGGACTGCGATCCGCCGCAGACCTGCATCACCGCGAGCGTGCGTCCCTGCGTCGGGCGGACGCTGCCTTCCTGCAGGGGCAGCCAGTCGATCTGGTTCTTGAAGACCGACGACACCGCGCCATGACGTTCGGGGCTCACCCAGACCTGGCCTTCCGACCACAGCGACGCGGCGCGCAGTTCCTGCACCTTCGGATGGTCCGGGCCGACGGCATCGACCATCGGCAGGTCGTGCGGATCGAAGACGCGGGTCTCGGCGCCGAAGTAGTCGAGCAGCCGTTGCGCTTCCAGTGCCAGCTTTCGGCTGTAGGACTCCGGGCGCAGCGATCCATACAGGATCAGGATGCGCGGCTTGTGCTCGGCATCGCCGGCGGCCAGGCGCGCGCGATCCGCTGCAGGCGCAAGCGTTGGGTCCAGATTGGGAAGGTCCATGATCGATTGCCTGGGTTCATTAATTCAATTATTCTAAAATAATGGAACATTTGACCGCAACCAAGGCATTGTCGGCATTGGGCCACGAGACCCGTCTGGCCATCTTCCGGCTGCTCGTCCAGGCCGGACCGGCGGGCAAGCTGGCGGGCGAGATCGCCAGCGCGCTGACCCTGCCGGGGCCGACCCTGTCCTTCCACCTGAAGGAGTTGGCTGCTGTCGGAATGATCCGCGCCGAGCAGCGGGGCAGGACGGTCTGCTATCGAGCCGAGTTCGACACGATGACGCGCCTGCTCGATTACCTGACCGAGAACTGCTGCGGCGGCGACGCAGGTTGTGGAGAGCGACGGATTTGCTGACGCTTGACGATTCGATGCGGGATGGCTGCGACATGAGCGTGGACACGGCTCATGTCGCGCCGACGGCGCATCGCCAGGCTGCCGCCAACCGCCGTGTCGTTCTTCTGCACATACCGAGGTGATGTCATGGACGTCGTGATCAGCCTGTCGCAGTTCGATCCGCAGACGGAAGAACTGCTGCAGTCCTCGGGGTTGCCGACCTCCGACCTGATCGCCGGTCACGCGTCGCGACAGTTCCTTGCCGCGCGTCGGGGTGGGCTGGTCGGTACGGTGGCTGTCGAATTCCATGGCGAACATGGCGTGCTGCGTTCGTTGTGCGTCGCGGACGGGCATCGCGGTGATGGCCTCGGGCGTCGGCTGGTTCGGGAGGCAGAGCGCCTGGCTATGCAGCGTGAGGTGCTTGCCTTGTATCTGCTGACCACGACAGCGCAGGATGTGTTCGCCGCCATGGGCTACGTACAGTGCGACCGACGGCAGGTGCCGCCGCTGGTCGTGACGTCGAGCCAGTTCGAACGCCTCTGTCCGTCCAGCGCCGTCTGCATGTCGAAGCGCCTGTGATCCAGGCGCTGCCTTTTCATCACTAAAGGAAGTCGATGACCGTGACAGCGACCATCGTTTCGGCCAGTCCCGTGCATGCCCAGCGCATCGCGGACATCTACAACCACTACATCGCCAACACATGCGTCACGTTCGAACTGGATCCCGTGACGTCGGCCGACATGGCCAGGCGCATTGAAGACGTCCAGCGCGTCGGCCTTCCGTGGCTGGTGGCGCTGGTGGGCGACGAGGTTGCCGGGTATGCCTACGCCACACAATGGAGAGCGAGAAAGGCGTACCAGCGTTCGGTGGAATCCACGATCTACCTGGCTGATGGGCATCGCGGGCGAGGGCTGGGCGCTGTTCTGTATGGCGTGCTGCTGGAAACACTGCGACGGCTGGAGTTGCACGTGGTCATCGGCGGTGTCGCTCAGCCGAACGATGCAAGTGCCCGGCTGCACGAGGCGCTGGGGTTCAAGAAGGTCGCGCACTTCGAGCAGGTCGGTTACAAGCTCGGCCGTTGGGTGGATGTCGCTTACTGGCAGTTGCTTCTTCCAGCCGCGCCCCACGAAAACGGGGTCTGACTAGCGACGCTGGTAGACGACGCCCTGAACCAAGACCTGATCTTGCTCCGGCGCCTCATCGAAACGTCGATGCGCTTCGGCAATGGCGCGTTGATTCTCGTTCGCCCAATGGACCAGCGCCATGACCGGCTTCAATAGCGTGCGTCCAAGGTTGGTCAGTGCGTAATCGACGCGCGGAGGGATCGTCGGATACAACGTGCGCGTGACCAGTCCGTCGCGCTCCAGTCCGCGCAGGGTCAGCGTCAGCATGCGCTGGGAAATGCCGTCGATGCCACGCTTCAATGCGTTGAAGTGCTGCGGGCCGTTCGCCAGCATGGCGACGATGTAAGGACTCCACTTGTCACCGATGCGATCCAGGATTTGATGCGTCGCCAGGCAGCCCCCCGCATCAGGTGCAGGGACGTCGACAGGTGGGTCGATGTGACCAGGTGACATCTGGTCACGCGTGTGCCGGCACGGCGCTGCGCTTGGACGGCGCATTGCCAGGACACGCCTCCCAGCGCAGATCGCCGGTGTAGCGCGACGCCATGCGGCCCTGGTCGTCCAGCGCGAACAGATGCAGCCAGCGATTGTCGAACAGCGCGCGAACCTGCGGGTGACGTTCGAGAATGTCGGTGATCGCCTCAGTTGGTGCCTCGATCAGCACGGAAAGCCGCAACGGTTCGTGGATGAGCCGTTCGCCGTCGTGGACCGATTGCCAGGGGAGTCCGCCGCGCAGCAGGCCGCCGTTGCCCTCCACCACGCCGATGCCGCCGGTGACGTTGTGCAGCAGCTTGTTGCCGGCGCCGAAGACCTCGGGCGCGACGGTCGAGCCGTAGTACTGCAGGCTGATCCAGCTGGCGACCACGACCGGTGCGGTCAGGATCAATTCCAGCACACCGAAACCTTCGTCGCGCCGCCAATCGTAGTCGTGCAGGAAGGCGCGTCCTGCCAGGTCGCGCCCGGCCGTGCGCGCGCGCGGCGCGGCGATGAAGGCCTGGCAGCCGGCCAGCGCCCATTCCGGGCGCAGCTCGGCCCAGTCGCGGGCGCGAGGCGCGATGTCCTGGCTGCGCTGCGCGCGTGGCAGGCGCAGCGCGCGCTCGCCGCGCGCCAGTGCGCCGGCGGAGTGCAGCCAACGCGCCGCCTGGTCGAGGTCGGCGGCATGCGCGCGCGAAGCATGGTCGGCGCTGTAGAGCGTGACCGCATCGGTCGTGGTGTCGTGCAGGGCGCCGACGAACAGCGTGTCGGCGGGAATGGCGATGCCGCGTTCGGCAAGCCCGGCGCGCACCTCGGGGTCGTTGAGCAGCGCGGCGAGCAGCCGCGCGTTCACTTCGCCCGAGTAGCCGCCGCAGGCGCCGCAGTGCAGGGCGCTGGCGTGCGGATTGTTGACCACGTTTGCCCCGTGGCCGGCGATCACGACAAGTCGGGCGAACCCAGTGGTGAGCGACATCGCGGTGAGGATGCGCGTGGCCATGGTCAGCCGTGTGTCGAGGTCGAGCGCCTCGGCCGGGCGCGGCGCGGGATCGTTCGGCGCCGAGTGCCGCGCCAGTCCCAAGCCATCGCGCAGCAGCTTGGCGACGTAGATCGGGCCGGTGGCCTCGACGAAGGCGAACGAGGAAATGGCGGCCAGCTTGAAGCGCCCCCAGGCCCGCTTCGCGCGGGCCGCGATCCGCGCGGCGAGGTCCGCCTCGGCCACCGAGGGCGTCGCCGCTCCCGCGCAGGTGTGCACCGCTGGTGTCAGCAGCACCGGAAGGCGTGCCTCGACCACGTCCGAAGCGAACCGCCGATGGCCAATGCCCAGCCCGAAGAAGCCGGCGAATCCGAGCGTCTGGATGCCGGCATCGAGGCTTTCCAGCGCGCGGCGGAACACTTCCGAGCGTACGTCGATGCAGAAGGCCATCTGCAATGTCATCCGGTCAGGGGCGACCGGGGCCGAGGCGGGCGCTGCAAGCACGCTGCCCAGCCGCCGCTGTGCGGCTCGTTCGGCCGCTTCCTGCAGGATGCTGTCGACGACGTCGTCCGAAGTCGCTGCCACCGGCGTGGCGTAAGCGGCGATGGCGCTTCGCCACTCGGGCGCGATCTCCGAACCGAACTTGCCCAGCAGCGCGGCTTCCCAGCTGATGCGGATGGCGAGCAGATCGGTGACGCAGGCATCGGTTCCGCTGCTCAACTCCGCTTGCCAGAGCCGATACCGCGCAACCTGGCTCCAGCCGCCCAGCGTGGTCAGCAGACGGTGGAAATAGTCCTCCAGCGCGTCTGGCGCGAGGCCGAGGCGGGCGACCCCCTCGACGATCGCTTCTTCGGCAGTCGCTGGCGCGTCTGCCACCTGCTGTGCGAATCGGGTGAGCCCGGCGATTTCCGGCGTCAGATCGTGTGTCGCCACGAGTCGCCACGCGCTGTAGGCGCCCCCGGATTGTCCGGCGACCCACAGCGCCTGGCCCTGATCGAAATAGGCGGCGGCCCAGTGCCCGATGCGCTCTTCGACGATGCCCGGCCAGTCGATCGCCGAAACGTCGCGGGCCAAGTCGGCGACGGTCGGAATTGCCTGCGGGGCAGGGTGCATGGCATCGGCGGCGAGTTTGAGCGCGGCCACCGTCGGCGGACGCAGCGCCGCCGGCGCGTTGTGCCAGGCCGCCTGCAGATCCTCTGCGGCGATCTCGCCGGACTGCAGTCGCTGCGTATACCAGGCACGCGGCATGGTCATGGCGATGCCGGCGGCGCGCCGCAGCCGCGCCGCCGCGATCGGCAGCGGTTCGCCGGTCTGGCCGAGGAAGGGGTTGACCGCCACGCTCGAGGCGAGCGGCCAAAGCGGGGGAATGGCCCGCGCCGCACGCGCGGCGGCGGCGATGATCAGCTCGTGAGACAAGGACGGTGCATCGGTGGTGGTCATCAGCATGGGGGTGTCCTGGCGGTAAAGGGTCACGAGGTCTTGCGGACGGACCAGCCGCCGAGCAGACGATCGAGCGTGGCGTTGGCGTACAGGCCATTGGCGAGATGCACGCGCAGTCCGGCAGCGGCCGGGTGCGAGGCCCACAGCGGGAACAGCGCCTGCGCCACCGCAACCAGGCCGAAGCTCAGCACCGCCAGCGCCATCAGCGCCCACTCCAGCCGACCCGGCGCCGGCGTCGCCGGCAGCACCCCCGTGGTCAGCCATTCGGCTGCGGTCTGTAGCGCGAAGTAACCGACCGCGGCGGCGCTGGCGTAGAGCGCGGTCTTTCGGGTGAGCGGACGCGGCGCGGCATCGGCCAGACCCTGGGCCAGCAGATAGGCCACACCGAAGATCAGGATGGCGCCCAGGGCCAGGGCCTGCGGCGACTTGTGCCCGAAGCCGAAGGCGAACCCGAAGGCGGCGCCGATCCCGACATAGATCGCCAGCGCGATCAGGAAGGCGCGGCCGACCGCGGCCCCATTGGGCACGGCGACCGGCCCGGGCCGGCGAATGGACGCCACCTGCTCGACGGCGCCGCCGGAGGCCAGGAAGGCATGGGCCTTGTAGAGCGAGTGCGCGACGATGTGCAGCAGTGCCAGCGGGAACAGCGCCAGCCCGCACTGCAGGATCATGAAACCCATCTGCGCGACCGTGGACCAGGCCAGCGAGGTCTTGACCGCGGGTTGGGTCAGCATCACCAGCGCGCCGAATAGTGCGGTGAACCCGCCCAGCATTGCCAGCACGGCGAGCACGCCGGGGGCCGCCAGCATCAGGTCGGCGAAGCGGATCAGCAGGAAGCCGCCGCCGTTGACCACGCCGGCATGCAGCAGCGCCGACACCGGCGTGGGCGCCTCCATCATCTCGGTGAGCCAGCTGTGGGTCGGGAACTGCGCCGATTTCAGCACCGCGGCCAGCGCCATCAAGGCGGCCGCCGCGGTAAGGGCCCCGCCATGCTGGCCGTTCCGCGCCAGTGTGTTGATGGTGGCGATGTCGGTGGTGCCCAGGCTGTTCCAGACCAGCGCGGCCGCACTCACCAGGGCGATGGCGCCGATGCTGGAGAACAGGCGCTTCTTGCGCGCGGCGCGTTGCGCGGCCACACGCTGGGGATAGAACAGCAGCAAACGATTGAGCGCGATGCTGGTGGCGATCCAGGCCAGCACGACCTGGACCAGGTTGCCGGCCTGCACGAGTAGCAGCACCGCGGCGAGCGCGACGCAAAGCCAGCCGGTGAAATAGCCCTGCCGCGCTTCGCCATCCAGATAGGTGCGGGTGTAGCGCACCACGATCCAGCCGACGAAGGCGACCAGCAGCAGCATCGTGGTGCTCACCGCATCGAGCCGGACCGACAGGCCGATGCCGCTCCATCCGATAAATGCGCTGCCGTCAGCGCCGCGGGCGATCAGCAGCGCCAGCGAGGCGATGGCGACGAGCAGTGCGCCGAGCGCGGCACGTTCGGCGAAGGCGGGGAGGAAGCGGGGGCGTCGGCCGCTGCGGACAAAGCCGAACACGGCCGCGACCAGCAGCAGGAGTGGGGCAGAGAGCGGCAGCAGATAGAGCGACAAGGCAATCCCCTTGGATCGAGCGCAGTGGCGGGCGGCGCCACGATAGCGATCGGCGGGGTCGAACAAAAATTCATTGTTTTCACGATATCGTTCGTTATTATCGAACGATGGCTGCTCTGAACTACAACCACCTGCGTTACTTCTGGGCCGTGGCCCACGACGGCAACCTGACCCGCACTGCCGAGCGGCTCAACCTCACGCAGTCCGCCTTGTCGGTGCAGATCCGCAAGCTGGAGGAGCGTTTGGGCCATGCACTGTTCGAGCGGCGCGGGCGGCAATTGCACCTGACCGAGGCGGGGCAGATCGCGCTGGACCACGCCGATGCGATCTTCGCCACCGGCGACGAACTGCTGGGCACGCTGCGGCAGACCGGCGCCGCGCGGCAGGCGCTGCGGGTCGGCTCGCTGGCCACGCTGTCGCGCAACTTCCAGCTGGAGTTCCTGCGGCCGCTGCTCGGCCGAACCGATATCGACCTGATCCTGCGCTCGGGCAGCGCCGGCGAACTGCTGCGGGCGCTGGAGGCGCTCAATCTCGACGTGGTCCTGCTCAATCAGGCGCCGCCGGGCGACGCGCTGACCCCGTTCGTCACCCATCGGCTCGCCGAGCGACCGGTCAGCCTGGTGGGCACGCCGGATCGGCTGGGTCATGCCGCCAGCATCGCCGATCGGCTTCGCCAGCATCCCATCATCCTGCCGACGGTGGACAACAGCGTGCGCGCGGGATTCGACGCCCTGGCCGATCGCCTGGGCGTGCGCCCGCAGATCGTGGCGGAAGTGGAGGACATGGCGATGATGCGCCTGCTGGCGCGCGAGGACATCGGCCTGGCCGTGCTCCCGCCGATCGTGGTCAAGGACGAGATCGCCGCCGGCGTGCTGGTGGAGGGCGATCAATTGCCGGACATCGTGGAGACCTTCCACGCCGTGACCATGGCGCGGCGGTTTCCCAATCCGTTGGTGCGGCTCCTGCTGCAGCCCACCGCTGCGCCAGCAGATTCCTAGCGCCAGCGACGGACGTGGCAATGCCGCCGCCGATCCGTCGCCGGCGGTCGCTGGGTGGCGGCCGACCCGCCCAAGGCACCGCGACAGCACATGCCGAAGTTCAGCAGTCACGTCGTGCGGAGCCTTGGGGGGCAGGTCGAGGGACACGACGTGGCGCGGGCTATTTGACAACATGCTGTCAAATAGACAGGATGATGCATGGCTGCGGAAAACCTTCCCTTGCTGGTTCGCGAGCTGGTGCTGGCGGTGTTCGCCACCAACGGCCGCCTGGTCGACATGGGCAACCGGTTGGTGCGCCCGATCGGGCTGACCACCGCCTGGTGGCAGGTGCTCGGTGCGCTGGGCTACTCGCCGGTGCCGCTGCCGGTCGCGCATATCGCCCGCAACATGGGCCTGACCCGGCAGGCGGTGCAGCGTGTGGTCGAGTTGCTGGCCGAACACGGGTTCGTCGTATTCGAGACCAATCCGCACCATGCGCGCGCCAAGCTGGTGGTGTTGACGCAGGCAGGACGCGCAGCCCTGGGCGCCGCCGAAGCCGCTGTCGCGTCGCTCGACCAGCACCTGATCGACCGACTGGGTGCCGAGCGCGTCAGGACCGCCATCGCGGTGCTCCTGGACATGCGCGACGCCCTCGACCAGTCGCTGGCCGAATGAAGCGCGCAAGCCTGCGCGCGGCAGGATTCAACCCAAGGAGAGACCATGGCGCTTGCCCCGCATCCCGACGGCTTCGATACGGACGTCATCATCATCGGTGGCGGGCCAGTCGGCCTGACCACCGCCTGCGCGTTGGCGCACCACGGGGTGCGATTCCGCATCTTCGAGCAACGTACGCAGCCCAAGCCGCATTCGCGCGCCAACAATCTCTGGGCGCGCCCGCAGGAGCTGCTGGCGAGCATCGGCATCCGCGATGCCCTGGCCGAGCGGGCGTACCGGATCACCCGGATCAACACCCTGTTGAACGGCAAGACAGTGGATCCGATCGACATCGCGCAGGTCGCCAGTCCGTATCCGGAGGTGCTGTACAGCGGCCAGGACGTCATCGAGAACGTGCTTGCCCGGCGGATCGAGACCGGCGGCGCAGCGCTCGAACGAGGCCGCAAGGTGGTCGGCTTCGAGCAGGATGCGGACGGGGTCAGCGTGACGATCGCGACGGTGAACGACGACGGTGAGCCGGTCGAAGGGCGCCCGGTCGAGCGCCTGCGCTGCCGCTACCTGGTGGGCGCAGACGGCGCCGAAGGCTTCGTGCGCAAGCAGATCGGCGCGGACTTCGCGACGGAAAAGCTGCCCCACTGCATGAACCGCCAGCTCGACGCGAAACTGCGCTGGCGCCGCTCCACCGATTTCGATCACCTCTGGTTCTTCTATTACCCCAAGGGCTTCTGCGGCGTGCTGCCGGTGTGGGAGGGCTACCACCGGCTGTTCTTCCTGTCCGACGACGCGGGCATCCCCGATCGCGATCCGACCCTGGAAGAACTGCAGGCCATCGCGCGCGAGGTCACCGAGGACGAGACGCTGGAGCTCAGCGATCCGATCTGGATCACCCACAGCCGCTTCCAGCATGGCGTGACCTCGCGCTACGCCGATGGACGCGTGTTCCTGGTCGGCGATGCTGGTCATCTCACCTTGCCCGCGGGCGGCCAGGGCATGAACGCCGGGCTGCAGGATGCGGTCGGCCTGGCATGGCGGCTGGCGATGGCGCTCGACGGCAAGGCCGCACCGGTGCTGCTGGAATCCTACGGGCTGGAGCGCGGCGGCGAACACCGCCGGCTGGATGCGCAGCAGGAAAAGGGCTTCCGCAACAGCGTGTATCGCGGCGTTATCAAGGATACGGCCATGGGGATCGCCGCCAGTTTCCTGCCCAACATCGGTGCCCTGATTCAGGGCACCGACGATCTCCAGCAACTGTCCGTCGCCTATCCCGACAGCCCCTTGAACGAAGACCACCTCAAGGGATTGCGGGAGATCGTGCACCGACGCGTTCCGCATCCTGGCGACCGCGCACCGGATGCGGCCGTCATCGCCCAGGACGGTGCGTCCACGACGCTGTTCGCGCATCTCTACAACCCCGATGGCGTGACGTGGGGCTGGGCCTTGCTGCTGTTCGATGCCCGGCAGCAGGACGCCTTGATGGCGATGCGTGATGCGTTGGCGCAGCTCCAGGCGTGGGAGTGGATCCGGCCCCGGTTGATCCTCGGCAAGACGGTACCGCAGGCCGGCGACGCCACGGCGCTGTTCGACCTGGATGGGGTGGCACATGGCGCCTACGGCATCGAAGGCGATCCCGCGATGGTGCTGGTGCGGCCCGACGGTCATATCGCCTTCCGCGGCCCGCTAGACGCGCCGCAACGGCTGCGCGCGTACTGCGCCAGGATCTTTGGAGAGTAGCGCGAGCACCTACGCTCTCCGTATCTGTCGCCCCGTGCGTAGGCCGCGAGCGCTATGCCACAGTGCGCCTAAGGCGCGTATTCAAGGTGGATGAGTGGATAGGGCTTGCCCTGGTGGTCGCGCGGGGACCGGCCTGTGCGCCTGAAGCCCATCCTTTCGTAGAAGCCGACAGCCTGATGATTCTGTTCGTTGACGTGCCTCGTCACGATCCTCTTGCGCATGACCGTGTTGCGTGGGTGCCGTCCAAGGCGGCGGCTCGCGCTGACGTGGAGCAGGTGCGCCGCGTGTCCTGAGATCTGCAGATCGCATGGCGCCGGATAGTGCAGGGGCTGGACCTCGCGTGAGTAGGATCGGGATCGGTGCCGGCGCGGAGCGCTGGCGCCGAGGGCTGCGTCCCAAGACATTCCAAACGCAGCTTCGGCTGCAGACCTTGATGCACGTCGCACACGCTTCACGCGGCACCTATGCCAACATGGCCTTCCGACGGACCGTGGCGGCCGTGCTTTCGGCGGATCTCGGTGTCATTCATGACGAATCGTCTCCAGTGTTATCCATTAACACCGCTGCGGCGATCGTAGATAGGTGCACGTGTACCGAGAACTGGCTCAGGCCCAGCGTGATGCGCAACTGGATGCGGAGCAGCGTAAGGCGTTGCTGATGATCGCGTCTGGGGCGCCCATGGCCGAGTGCCTGGATGCGCTCACCGATGCCGTCGGCCGGCTTGTTCCCGACGCCCGCGCCTGTGTGCTGCTGGCGAGCCGGGACCGCCGCACGATGGGCGATGGTTACTCGTCGCACTTTCCTCCTGCATTCGCCGCGGCCATCCGCGGCCTGCCGATCGGGGAGGCGCTCATCGGCACCTGCGGCACCGCCATCCACGAGGGGCATCCGGTCGAGTGCGAGGACGTGGAACATGCGTCGCAGTGGGCCGCACCCTGGCGCTCGCTTTGCCTGGAAAACGGCATTCTGGCGTGCTATTCGCACCCGGCGATCGGGCAGGGCGGCAAGGCGGTCGGATCGTTCTTCCTGTGTCTTTCCGAGGCGCGGCAGGCCAACGCGTGGGAGCGCAAGGTCGCCGAATTCGGCGCACTGGCGACCAGCATCGTGGTGGAGCGGGAACGGGCAGCCGCGCATCTGCGCAAGGAAATGGCCGCGCTCGCCCGGCTGCAGGAATTGAGTGCCGAACTGGTCGGGCCAGGGGAGTTCGAGCCGCTGCTGCAGAAGATCCTTGCCGCGGCCGCCGACATCTCGGGCACCGACAAGGGCAATATCCAGATCTTCGATCCGGTCAAGAAAACCCTGCGGATCGTCGTGCATCAGGGCCTGGGGGCGCGGCTGGTCGAGCATTTCCGCGAGGATGGATGGGACGCCAGTTGCGGGAAAGCGGCAAAGCAGGTGCAGCGCCTGGTCGTGGCCGACGTGGAGAAGCTGGAAGGTCTGCAGGGGACGTTGGGTCTGGAGATCGTAATGGAGGACCAGATCCGTTCCATCCAGTGCACGCCATTGCTCAGCCGCGATGGTCGGCTGCTGGGCATGCTCAACAACCATTACCGCTGGCCGGGCGGCCCCGACCCGGACGCGCTGCGCTACATCGACCTGCTCGCCCGGCAGGCCGCCGAACTGGTGGAGCGCCATCAGATCGAGGCGGAGCTGGCGCAGGAGCGGCGACGCAAGGACGAGTTCCTGGCCATGCTTGCGCACGAACTGCGCAACCCGCTGGCGCCGTTGCGCAACATGCTGGAAGTGCTCAAGCGCTCGCATGGCAACGAAGCGCTGTCGCGGAAGGCGCACGAGGTCATGGAACGGCAGGTACGGCAGCTGGTGCGCTTGGTGGACGACCTGCTCGACGTTAATCGCATCAAGCAGGGAAAACTGGAATTGCGGCGCGAGTCGCTGCTGCTGGCCGAGGTGATCCAGCAGGCCGTCGAGGTCTGCCGTCCTGCATTGGACCAGCAGCGGCATCGCTTGCGCGTGGTGTTGCCGGAGACGCCGCTGCCCTTGCAAGGAGACCCGGTCCGTCTCACCCAGGTGTTCGGGAATCTGCTCACCAACGCGTGCAAGTACACGCCACCCGGGGGAGACATCGAGGTGCGGGTCGAGGCGGGCGCGGGCAGCGTCGAGGTCGTGGTCGCGGACAACGGATCCGGCATTCCGCCGGACAAGGTCGATGCCATCTTCGAACTGTTCACCCAGGTGGACCGGACCCTGGAGCGTGCGCAAGGTGGACTCGGCATCGGCCTGATGCTGGTTCGGCGGCTGGTCGAGATGCACGGCGGCACCGTCGAGGCGCGCAGCGAGGGGGCCGGCAAGGGCAGCGCGTTCGTCGTGCGGCTTCCCTGCGACGCCGCGCCGGTTGCCGTGTCGGCCACGGGGGATGTCCGGCCGGCACAAACGATGCGCCGGATCCTGGTGGTCGACGACAATGCGGATATCGCGCTGGCGCTGGCCGCCCTGCTGGAACTGGACGGACACGCTGTGCGCACCGCTGGCGGCGGAGAGGAAGCGCTGGCGATCGGTGCGCGCATGCGCCCCGAGGTCATCCTGATGGACATCGGCATGCCCGGCATGGACGGGCACGAGGCGTGCCGCCGCATTCGCGATTGCCACTGGGGCAAGGACATCACCATCGTCGCGCTGACCGGCTGGGGGCAGGACAGCGATCGCCGCGATTCGGCGCATGCAGGGTTCGACGCGCACCTGGTCAAACCGGTGGGGTTTGCCGAGTTGCACGGACTGTTTGCCGGGCTCGACTGACTTGGTCAGGTCCAGCGTACGCGCACGTCGCGTCTGGTGCGTTGTGGCCATGGGCGGACGGGCAGCCGAGACAAACGGCTACACCTGCCATGATCGCGCCTGCGCGATTCGCCCGGCGTAGACCGATACCGCAGTGGAATCCGAGCGCGCGTCATCCTGTGCGCGTTGATGCTGGCGGCGCGAAGGTTTCCGGCCATACCAGCGAGCGGTGAACCTGCGCGCCGGCCATGGCGCCGCTGCCCACGGCCAATGACAGCGAATGCGGCGCTTTCGCCAGGTCGCCGCAGGCGAAGACGCCGGCGACCGAGGTCCCATGCTCGGCATCGATGCGGACCTGGGTGCCCATTGGCGTCTCCTCCAGCACGCAGCCCATGGCCTCGGCCAGGGGACAGGACGGGGTGGTGCGTGTCGCCGTGAACAGGCCGGCGAAGACCAGGCGCCGACCGTCGGCCAGGACCACGTCGGCATGCCCCTCGATCCTGTCGATGGGCGCCTCCTCGATCGCCACGCCGCGGCCGCTCAGAAGAGCCCTGGCCGCGTCGTCGAGCTGCAGTGCGCCGTTGACGAGTAAGGTCACATTGCCCCACTCGGTGAGCAGTTCGGCTTGGTGCACGGACAGCGGGCCGGCACCGACGATGCCGATGCGTCCCTGGTCCAGTTCGTAGCCGTGGCAGTACGGGCAGTGGAAGACGGCCGTGCCCCAGCGTTCGGCGAGGCCGTCGACGGCCGGAAGCTGGTCGGCCACGCCGGTGGCGAGCAGGATCCGGCGACCCTGGTGGGTGCCGCCATCGGAGGTGGTCACCCGGAAGACGTCCAAGGATCCAGTGGCGGTCAGGGCGTGTGCGTCCAGCCACGTCAGCGTCGGATAGGCGCTGAGCTGCTGGCGCGCGGTCGCCGCGATGGTGCCAGGCGGCACGCCGTCCTGGCCGAGGAAGCCATGTGCATGGTGGGCCGTGCGATTGCGGCGCTGGCCCGCATCGATCACTAGCACGGAACGCCGCGCTCGCAGCAGTTGCAGGGCGGCGGCCATGCCCGCATAGCTGCCGCCGATGACGATGATGTCGTGGTGCATGCCTAACTCCTCGTCCGTCGTGCCGCCGCATGCCGGCGCGCGAAGTCGGCGGCCAGGTCGGCAAGGGTGATGTCCGAAAGCCGCTTCAACAGCAACGCCTCTGCCTCTGCGAACGTTCCCTCGAGTGCGGCATTCACCGCTTGCTCAACCAGGCACTCCGGGGATTCGTGGCGATTGCCGATGGCGAACAGCGCCGGTTCGCCCAGCGCTTCATGCAACTGGCGCAGGGTGACCGTGGCCAGGTCGGCATGGATGCGCCATCCACCCGCGTGCCCGCGATCCGAGGTCACGATGCCGGCTTCGCGCAAGTACCCCATGGTCCGCCGGACCACGACGGGATTGGTGCCCAGGCATTGGGCCAGGGCGTCGGAGGTCATGGGACCATCGTGCTCGGCCATGTGCAGCAGGGCATGCAGGACAGAGGACAGGCGGCTGTCGCGTTTCATGTAACTAATGATGTTTCGAAAGTTGCGGCAGGTCAAGCGTGGTTGCGTCCCGGCGCTGTCGATCGCGTTCAACGGGGTGTGCCGCGAACATGTGCGCGTCTGGCGCCCGCAACGCACGGCGAGTGCGATCGAAACAGCGGCGAGCTCCGGCACGACGCTTGTTCATCGTGGACAGGCAACGACCTGATCTCTCGCCATGGCGGCGATGCTGTTTGTCGACCGCTTCCCGGCCCGGACCACGTACCTTGATCCCGCCTGAGATGCAGGCGGAATTCCCCGGGTGGGAAAGGATCGATGCAATGGAAACGAAGGCGAAGGGCTTGGCAATCGTGGTCGCAGCGGGACTGGCGCTGTCATTTCAGGCGCAGGCGCAGTCCTGCTGCCCCTCCGGCGGGCATGGGGTGGTGGGCAAGGGGCTGGGCGAAAGCGTGCCCAAGGCGCTGAATCTCGCGACGGATTCGGCTTGGCGCGTCTATGAGTTCTCGCGCGATGGCGTGAACTACCTGCAGATCAACGACGCCAGCGGCGTGGTCCGTGCCGCGGTCGGCCGCATCGGCAAGACCTTGTGGGTGCTGCCGATGGGCAGCGACGTGGGGCGGGTCTCGCTGACGGCATCGCCTGCGATGCCGTCGCGCGTGATCTACCGGACGGTCGATGTGGTGGTGCGCCTGCACTCGGATGCACGCGGTGACGCGTGGGAGGTCACGGCGGTGGAGTGAGGCTGCCGGAGGCCGGGCTTTCGGACACCAGAAAGCTGAAGCTCAACGCATGGCGGCGCCGGCAGGTGCCGCCATGCGCCTGCAGGCGGACCGCCAGTTCCCGCTCGGGCGCTTCCGGACGGCGCCGCAACGCGCTCAGCATCGCCGCATCGGCGGTGATGCGGATGGCGATGCCCTGTCGTCCTTGCGCACGCCATACCCGTGCGCGCAGCAGATGCGTGTGGGCCACGGGCAGGGTCTCGATGGCGTCGAGGATGCAGCGATAGGCCACCAGTTGCAGACCCAGCGAGAGGCGTCGCGGATCGCCATGCAGGCGGCAGCGGAACTCCGTGGCGCACAGGTTGGCGAAGGTCGGCGAGTGCAGCGTGTGGTACAGGCCGTGCGTCTCGATGCCGAGCGGGTAGAGCGCGGTGACGTATTCGTCCAGCAACTGCGCCTGGATCACGCCGGTGCGGGTCATCTGCATGGCGGCGGCGTAATGGCCGCGTGCGCGCAGATCCTCCACCACATCGCGGCGCAGCTTGTTGATCTGGGTGCTGAGGTCGGTGTAGTCGACCACCCGTCTGCGCAGCGTGCGTTCGGCGGAGAGGTAGCCGGCCTGTGCGAAGGCCAGCGCCTGTTCGCGCAGGCGTCCGTCGTCGCGCATGTGCCGATAGGCGGCGGAAATCCGTGATCCGAACGCGAACATCACCGTGGCGGTGGCGGCGAGCAGGATCTGCACCACGAACGCATCGGCATCGTGCATGCCCGGTGCGACGATCTTGGGCATGGACAGGGCTACCGCAACGTTCGCCATGACCACGCCGAGCGCCGCGCCCCGCCAGCCATGGCGCAGCGTCAGTACGATCGCCGGGACCACCAGCAGGACCATCAGCAACTGTCGCAGCAGCGCGTCGCCGGCCACGGCGATCGACGCCGACAGCACGACGACCACGGCGATCGACGCCAGCCCCTCGCGCAACAGCGAGGCCCGCAGTCGCGTGGGTTCGTCCCGGCGCAGCCACAGCAACGCCGGCAGCACGAACATCAAGGTGCCCAGGTAGTCGCCAAGCCAGTAGCGCAGCAGCACATCGAGCGGCGCCGGCCCGGCGGGGCCGCCCAGCGCGGTGTTGATCGCGATATTGCAGAGCGTGCTCCACAGCGCGGTCGCCAGCGTCAGCGGCAGCAGCCAGTGATCGTTGCGTGCCAGCTCAGGCACCCGCTGACGCGCCAGGACCGGCAACAGCGACACGGCGGGCATCAGCAGGAACGGACTCAGGTATGCCCAGGTGGCACTCGCGCCCCAGGTCTCACTCATGGGAATGCGCAATGTCAGCAGCGCGGCGGCATCGCCGGCCAGCAACCACGGCCAGCGCCGTGCGGGCAGGAACAGCAGGCTCGCGACGCGCACGCCGGCCGGCAGATACCACTGGTCCACGGAACACCGCCAGGCCAGCAGGAAGGCGGCGCAGTAAGTGGCGCTCAGTAGAACGCCTTTGGCGATATCTCTTGCCGCGGCCATTCCCGCCATCCGTGGTATGTCGCGGCTACTGTATAAGCCGGATCGGCGGCGAGGGTAGACAGTTGGCGGTGTCGACGACAGTGTGAAATGCGTCGCAGGTGCGCGACGCATGCAGGCGAATGCCGGGGGTTCTTTCGCCCGGATTCGCGAGCCGGCAAGGGGGCGCTTGCAGTCGTGCCGCTGTTTCGTCTGCGTGATGCTGCGCGTCGCTCGTGCAGGCGGCAGCATGTCTTCCACCGCTTCGATGTCGAGCCACGCGAGCATGGCTAGGTGCGATGATGCATGGCCACGTGCTCCTCGAAAGTGACTGCGACAGCAGGGCAAGGATGTGCGCCAGCAAACCTGAAACGTCCTGCCACAACGGATGCGGCATGATCACTGCAGGTGCGTCGCGGAGGCATTCCGAGAGCGTCCGATACTCCTGCGTGACCGAATCGGATTGATGCCGGCGACGTGCGGCCGAGCCTGTGCGGCAGCGCTCGATCATCGCGTCGGGAGTGGCGGCGGAGACGCGTCGTCGGGCGGACTACCGACGGGGCCGATGACAGGCGTAGCATCGCGCCATGGCGTCCATGCATCGACCTCCCGTTTCCGCATTGCGCGGTCTGGTGACAGCGGTGTGGGCGCACGAGCCCGCACCGGTGTCTGCGGCCGTGTGGCTGCCTGCGCGCGAGCACGTGCTGCCGACCGGTGCCACGCATCTCGCCGTGCGGATCGGCGGTGCACCGTTGCGGGTGTTCGATCACGCGGACGACCTGTGCGGCCATTGCCTCGGCCACGCGGTGGTGGGTGGGGTACGCACGGCGTATCACGTGCGCGATGTCACGCAGCCTGCGGTCTCGGTCGGTGCGATGTTGCGTCCAGGCGCCACCAGCGTGTTGCTCGGTGTGCCCGAATCCGCCTTGGCCGGGCATCACACGCCGCTGGAGCTGCTGCTGCCTGCCGGCGAGGTCGATGCGCTGCTGGAGCGGTTGCACGCATGCGCCGAGGCGCCGGCGCGCCTGGCTGCCTTCGAACGGTGGCTGGTCGACCGCGCCGGCGGCCGCCCGCCCGTGCGGCATCCGGCGCTGTGCGTGCTGCGTTCCGGTGGCTGGCATCCGGACGTGCGCGTGGAGACCCTGGTGCGCGCCAGCGGACTCAGCCATCGGCATTGCATCGCCATGTTCCGGCAGGCGACCGGTCTGGCACCGAACGCCTGGCTGCGGCTGCAACGCTTCTCGCGCGCGCTGGACCTGGCGTGCGACCGCTCGCTGGGCTGGGCCGACATTGCCGCCGCCAGCGGCTTCGCCGACCAGGCGCACCTGGCCAACACCTTCCGCAGCGTGGCCGGTGTCACCCCGTCCGCCTGGCGGCGGGCGGCCGATCCCGCCGCCCCCCGGCATGTGCCGCGCTGATCGCGGCGCAGGTCAATTTCCTGCAAGACGCGGCGCACCCAGGGTTCCACAATCGGCACCTGGCCCACACGAGGACATGCCATGGCGATCCACGAACTGTATGCCTATCTGTGCGTGCGCGACGCCGCTGCTGCGATGGCGTTCTACGCCCGTGCGTTCGGTGCGCGCGAACTGTTCCGCCTTACCGAGCCCGATGGACGGATCGGCCATGCCGAGGTGGATCTGGATGGCCACACCCTGATGCTGTCGGAGGAGTATCCGGACATGGGCGTACGCAGTCCCGAACACCTTGGCGCCACGCCGGTCACGCTGCACCTGCACGTGGACGATGCCGACGCGCTGGTCGCCCGCGCGCTCGCCGCCGGCGGCACGCTCGAGCGCGGCATGCAGGACCACTTCTACGGCGAACGCTCCGGCACCGTGCGCGATCCCTTCGGCCACCGCTGGCTGATCGGCCATGCGATCGAGTCGGTGACGCCGGAGGAGATGCAGCGGCGCTATACGGGGCTGTTCGCGAAGGCAGAGACAACCTGAAAAGCCGGCCATTGCCCGCGCCGTTGCGCGCCTGTTCGCATTGGCGGGAACGCGGGTTGCCGTCGTCGCTGCCGATGCGCTGAATCACTGCCTCGGGCCGTCGCAACGCCCGCATGCGTCGCGTTTCGCTTGCGCGGCGATGCGGTCGTCGCATGTACGCAGGCACGACACCGACGACGCTAGGCTCGCGCCATCTCGACAGTTCTCAGACAAGAGGAGCCATCCCGATGACCGAGACGAACCAGCACGTCCTGCAGGTCGCGAACGCCGCCATCGCCGCCGGCGATTACGAAGGCTTTCTCGCCCATTGCACCGAAGATACGACCTGGCACTTCATCGGCGAGCGCACATTGCGGGGCAAGCAGGCGGTCAGGGAGTGGATGGCCGAGGCCTACCGGCAGCCGCCGCAGTTCGACGTTCGTAAGTACATCATCGGCGACGGCCACGTCGTGGCCCTCGGCCAGATCACGCTCGAGACTGGCGACGCCGGGACGTCGTTGTTCTCCTACTGCGATGTCTGGCGGTTTCGCGATGGGCGGATGGCGGAACTGGAGGCGTACGTGGTGCCGCTGGCTGCAGCCCAGGACAGGTAGCGACGCGCATGTGTTCGGGCGTCCGTTCGCAGCGCGGCCATCCTGTCCGCGTCTGCGCACGGCGTCGGTGGCGGGATCGCTCAGTGCAGCAAGGTGTCCGCCAGTAGCTTCAGATTGAGCACCACGATCAGCGCGGCGATCGTCCAGGCCAGCCAGGCCAGCCCGCGGCGCACCACCAGTGGTCCCATCCGCTGCTTGTCGGTGACGAAGCGCACCAGCGGGATCACCGCGAACGGCAACTGCATCGACAGCACCACCTGGCTCAGCACCAGCAGCTTGGCGGTGCCCTGTTCGCCGTACAGCGAGGTCACCGCGACCACCGGCACGATCGCCAGGCCGCGGGTCAGCAGGCGCCGCGCCCATGGCGGCAGGCGCAGATGCAGGAAGCCCTCCATCACGATCTGCCCGGCCAGGGTGGCGGTGACGGTGGAGTTGATGCCGGAAGCCAGCAGCGCCACCGCGAACAGGGTCGAGGCCAGGCCGACGCCAAGCATCGGCGCGAGCAGTTCGTGGGCCTGTTCGATCTCCTGCACGTCGGTGCGGCCGTGCGCGTGGAACACCGCGGCGGCCAGGATCAGGATCGCGGCGTTGACGAACAGCGCCAGGCTCAGCGCGATGGTGCTGTCGGCCAGCGCCCAGCGCAGCGCCGAGCGGCGGCCCTGGTCGGTGCGCTCGTAGGCGCGGGTCTGCACGATCGAGGAATGCAGGTACAGGTTGTGCGGCATCACCGTCGCGCCGATGATGCCGATCGCCAGGTACAGCGCGGCCGGATCGGTCACCACCTGCGCACGCGGGATGAAGCCTGACAGCACCTCGCGCAGCGGCGGCGCGGCCAGCACGATCTGCACCAGGAAGCAGGCGAAGATCACCGTCAGCAGGGCGATCACGAACGCTTCCAGCGCGCGGAAGCCGCGGCGCATCAGGAACAGCACCAGCAGCGCGTCGATCGAGGTGATGATCGCGCCAGCGGTGAGCGGGATGCCGAACAGCAGCTTCAGCGCGATCGCCGTGCCGATCACTTCGGCCAGGTCGCAGGCGACGATGGCCGCTTCGCAGGCCAGCCACAACAGGAAGTTCACCGGCTTGGAGTAGTGCGCACGGCAGGCCTGGGCGAGGTCCAGCCCGGTGGCGATGCCCAGGCGCGCGGCCAGGCCCTGCAGCACGATCGCCATCAGGTTGGACAGCAGGATCACCGACAGCAGCAGGTAGCCGAAGTGCGAACCGCCGGCGATGTCGGTCGCCCAGTTGCCCGGATCCATGTAGCCGACCGAGACCATGTAGCCGGGCCCGAGGAAGGCCAGGAAGCGGCGCCAGCCCAGGCCGCTGCGCGGCACGGCCACGCTGGCATGCATCGCGCCCAGGCTGGGACGCGCCTCGCCACGGCTGGCGTGCGCGGCAGCGGAACTCGGCAGGGGCAGGGGGGCGGCCATGGCAATGACACGTGGGGCTGTCCTTTATACACATCTGACGCGGCCGGCGACCTTACGGGTTTCGAGTCTGGTGGTG
>NZ_NSGT01000093.1:0-6015 GCF_009192905.1 Xanthomonas sp. LMG 12459 | reverse complement strand
TTTGATCAGGTGGTTGACGCCGCTTCTTCGTCCAAACCCGAAGGCTTTTCTTCGAAGCGAGCCGGCCATATTAGCCGACTTTTTCACGCTGTCAACACCCGATGTTCGCTAGGTGTTTCCGGCACCGCCGGCCTCTGTCGTGCCGAAACTCGGCAGTTGCGTAGCGGGCCGCGCAGTTTAATGGCACCGAAAAAAAGGTCAACCGTTTTTTTGCATGCCCTTACGGCGCTGCGTCCTGCCCCGCTCTCTCCTCTATTGGTGATGGCGCGGCACGGCCGATCGCCGGCGTTTGCCCGAGAATGCAGCCTGCGCTCCATCATGGGATTCCGCATGACCGCTGCTGCCCGCGCCCTCTGGCGCGACGCGTCGCTGCCCGCGCTGATCGCCGGCTTCGTCACCGTGCTGGTCGGCTTCACCAGTTCGGCGGCGATCGTGTTCGAGGCCGCGCGCAGCGTCGGCGCCTCGCAGGCACAGATCGCCTCGTGGATGTGGGCGCTGGGGCTGGGCATGGGCCTGACCTGCATCGGGTTGTCGCTGCGCTACCGGATGCCGGTGGTCACCGCCTGGTCCACGCCCGGCGCGGCCTTGCTGATCGGCACCGGTGGCGGACTGCCGCTGTCCGATGCGATCGGCGCCTTCGTGGTGGTGGCGGTGTTGTCCACGCTGGCCGGCTTCTCCGGCCTGTTCGAACGCCTGCTGAGGCGCATTCCGCTGTCGCTGGCCTCGGCGATGCTGGCCGGGGTGCTGCTGCGCTTCGGCCTGGACGTGTTCGTGGCGATGCAGCACCAACTGGCCATGGCGCTGGCGATGTTCGCCACCTATCTGCTCGGGCGCCGCACCTTCCCGCGCTATGCGGTGATCGCCACCCTGCTGGTCGGCATCGCCGTGGCCGCGGGCAGCGGCACGCTGCACCTGGAGGCTGCGCGGTTGCGCCTGGCGCAGCCGGTGCTGGTGTGGCCGACGCTGTCGTGGCAGGCGCTGTTCGGGATCGCGCTGCCGCTGTTCGTGGTGACGATGACCTCGCAGAACCTGCCCGGGGTGGCAGCGATCCGCGCGTCCGGCTATGCGGTGCCGATCTCGCCGACCATCGGCTGGATCGGCGTGGTCAATACGCTGCTGGCGCCGTTCGGCGCCTACGGACTGAACCTGGCGGCGATCACCGCAGCGATCTGCATGGGCCGCGAGGCGCAGGAGGATCCGCAGCGGCGCTACATGGCCGCGGTGTTCGCCGGGGTCTTCTATCTGCTGATCGGCGTGTTCGGCGCCACCGTGGCCGCGCTGTTCGCGGCCTTTCCCAGGGAACTGGTGATGGCGATCGCCGGCATCGCGCTGTTCGGCACCATCGGCAACAGCCTGGCCTCGGCGCTGCGCGAGGAACATGAGCGCGAGCCGGCGCTGATCGCGTTCCTGGTCACCGCGTCGGGACTGTCGCTGTTCGGTATCGGCGCGGCGCTGTGGGGCCTGCTGGCCGGTGCGGCGACGCTGGCGCTGTGGCGGCGCAGCCGCTGAGGCCGCGCCGCCGCACCGGACTCAGCGCGGGTCGCGCAACTGCAGCAGCCAGTGGCTGGGCACGCCGGAGTGATCGGGCAGCGGTTCGAAGTCGAACTGGCGGTGCACGGCCGTGCTGCCGTCCACGCGCAGCGGCAGGGTGACGTAGGCGGCTCGGCCCTGCCGCAGCAGCGTGTCGATGCGCTGGGTCTCCGCCAGCGCCGCCTCGCTGGCGTACAGGCGCTCCAGGTCGCAGCCGATCAACTCGGCGACTTCGCGCTCGTACAGGGCGGCGAAGGCCTCGTTGACGAAGGCCAGGCGGCTGGGCCGCGCGCCCTCGCCGCGCTCGACGATCGCTACCGGCTCGCGCAGCCGCGACAGCGAGGCCTCCAACAGGGCGAAATCCTGCTGGAAGCGCTTGCGTTCCATCAGCTCGATCAGCACCCGCAGGCTGCGTGCCGATTCCAGGCTGATCGGCGACCAGGGCCGCGCGCGGCCACGCACGGTCTCCTGCCACAGGTCGAAGCTCTTGCGCGGCGACAGCCGCGAGCCGGCGATGTCCTGCAGCTTGGCCAACTGCGGATTGCCCGCCCAGTTGACCGTGCGCACCTGTTCGCGACGGGTCCACAGCAGCGCGCTGCGCGCCTGCGGCATCAGCGGCACGAAGATGAAGCCGGCCGCCAGCGGCGCCAGATCGGCCAGCGCCGGGAAGGTCTCGCCGATCTGGTCCGAGTGCAGGGCACCGACCGCGTCGTGGCGCAGCGCTTCGTGATGGGTGGACTCGATCTGCTCGCGGATCCGCGCCAGGTCCTCGGTGGCCGGCAGCATGCCATGGCGGGTGACGTGGTCGCCATGGAACACCGCCACGCCGTCGGCATCGACCACGTCGAGCAGGTCCGAGGCCATCTCGTCGAGCATGGGCGCGGTCAGCATCTCGGCGTCGTTGAAGTTGGTGATCAGCTTCTCGCGCACGGTCAGCAGCACCGACTCGGTGCGCGCGCGCGCCACCGCGGTGATCGCGCCGATGCGCCCGGCCAGCGCCCGGCTCAGCGCATCGGCGACATCGCGCATCTCGTGGTTGCAGAAATACGGGCGGTAGTGATGGCAGGCGATCAGCCCCCACAGCGCGTCGTTGACCACGATGGAGGCCACCAGCGTGGCGGTGACGCCCATGTTGGCCAGGTATTCCAGGTGCACCGGCGAGACGCTGCGCAGGCTGACGTCGCTCAGGTCCACCGGCGCGCGCAGGCGCGGATGCAGGGTGGGCTGGATCGGCGACGGCACATAGCCGACGTTGGCGATCTGGCGCACGCGGTTGCGCAGGTACAGCGCGCGGGCCTGCGCCGGAATGTCGCTGGCCGGATAGTGCAGGCCGAGATACGGCTCCAGTTCCGCCGCGCGCGCCTCGGCGACCACGTCGCCGTTCCAGTCCTCGTCGAAGCGGTAGATCATCACCCGGTCGTAGCCGATCAAGCTGCGCAGGCTCTTGGCGGCGCGTTGGCAGGCTTCCTCGATGCTGTGGTCGGCCTCCAGCCGGCGCAGCACCGGCAGCGCTTCGCGCAGGGTGGCGTCGGCCAGCGGCGCATCGCGCGGCTCCAGTTCCAGCAGCCATTGCTCCGGATACAGATGCCAGGCGCCGACCCAGCGCTGCGTCGCGGCCGCGTCCTTGAATCCCACTTCGACATAGGCCAGGTCGCTGCGCTCGGCCGCGTCGGGCAACAGACGCGTGCGCGGATCCTCCAGCACGAGCAGGGCGTCGTAGCGCTGTCCGAGCAGTGCGTCCAGCGGCCGGCCGAACAGGTCGGCGGCACTGGCGCTGGCCTGGACGATGCGCGCGTCCTGCGGTTCGATCACCAGCAGCACGCCGTGCGGCTGCACCGAGCCGGGGATATGGATCGGCTCGCGTGCGCATGCGTCCATGTCCAGGGGCACGACGATGTCGCTCATGCGGCGATCTCCAGGGCGAAGTGGGTGTGGAAGTGCGCGAACATGGCGCGGGCGCCGTCGACCGCGGCCTGCTGCAGCGGCGCGGTCGGCAAGGCCCGCTCCAGGCGCTGCTGGAAGTGTCGCCAGGCGGCCGGGTCGGCATTGCCGAGTTCGAAATAGGACAACGCCGGCGCGGCGCCGGCCAGGGTCTGCCGCAGGTGCCGGGCGATCACCCGCCCGCCCAGGCGCGAGCCCTCGACCACGTAGAGCATGCCCCAACGGGTCCCGGCCTCGGCGGCCGGCGGCAGCGGTTGCGGCGCTGGCGGCGCTGCCCGCAGTGCGTGCAGATCCTGCGCCAGCAGCGGGGTGCGCGGCTGGTACTGCCAGTGCGCGTCGCCGCAGTCGCGCAGCCAGGCCGCTTCGCGCTGTTCCCAGCCGGCCAGCACCGCGTGATGGCGACGCAGCACCTGCACGTAGTCGGCCAGCGACAGCGCCGGGTCCATCAGCGCGCGCATCGCCGGCAGGTCTTCCACCGCCTGGTGCTGCTGCGCAGTGGCCTCGCGCAGCAAGCGCGCAGCGGTCAGCGGCAGGGCGGTTCCGTCGGGAGGAGACATCATGCAGGCGACTGGTACAGCAGCCGGCCGGCCGCGACGAAAGAGGTGGTACAGCGTAACAACCACGATCGCGCGGTGCCAGGCGAGGCTACGTGGGACACGACGACGCCTATCCCAGCAAGCTGAGCCGTTCATGCCGGATACGCTGCCCGCGCTGCGCCTCAGCCGCCGGCCGCCGCGGCAGCCGGCACCCGCGCGCGGCGCCAGGCCACGATCCAGCCGCCGCCCAGCAACAGCGCCGCCAGCAGCCACGGCACGCCAGGGAAGTGCAGCAAGGCATGCGGGCCGATGAAGGCGGCGAACACCCACGCGTACAAGAGCGGCCCGATCACCCCGGCCAGGCTGACCAGGCTCATCAGTGCGCCCTGGATGCGGCCCTGCGCGTCGGCGCCGACGTGGCGGGTGACGATCGCCTGCGCCGCCGGCCCGGCCACCGCCCACAGCGCGCTGATCGGCACGCCGAGCAGGAACAGCGCGCCGCTGCCGGCCACGCTGTAGATGGCGAAGCCGATCACGCCGCAGCCCAGGCCGAACAGCAGCGCGCCGCGCTCGCCGAAGCGGCGCACCACCCGCGCCACCAGCACGGCATTGACCACGATGCTGCACACGCCGACCAGGGCCAGCACCCAGCTGACCTGTTTCGGTCCCCAGCCGAAGCGGTAATCGGCGAACAGCACGAAGATGCTCGGGTAGACGTAGTGCGCCAGGTTGGCCAGGAAGATCACCGCGGCCAGCGCGAACACCTGCGGATAGCGCTGCAGCAGGCGCAGCGCGCCGAACGGATTGGCATGCGCCCAGTCCACGCGCGCGGTGCGCCGTTCCGGCGCCAGCGATTCGGGCAGCACCCACAGGCCGTAGAGGAAGTTGAACAGAGCCAGCCCGGCGGCGAACCAGAACGGGGCGCGCAGATGCAGGCTGCCGAGCCAGCCGCCCAGCAGCGGACCGACCACGAAACCGACGCCGAACGCGGCGCCGATGATGCCGTAGGCCTGGGCGCGCTTGTCGGCCGGGGTGATGTCGGCGATGTAGGCGTTGGCCGAGGTGAAGCTGGCCGAGAACACGCCGGAGACCATGCGCGCCAGCAGCAGCACCGGCAGGCTCTGCGCCAGCGCCATCACCATGAAGTCCACGCCCAGCCCCAGGCACGAGGCCAGGATCACAGGGCGCCGGCCGTAGCGGTCGGACAATGCGCCCTGCAGCGGCGAGCTGACGAACTGCAGGGCGGCGAACAGGAAGCCGAACCAGCCGACCCAGCGGGCCGCGGCAGCGAAGTCCCCGCCGGTGAAGCCGCGCACCAGCGTGGGCAGCACCGGAATGATGACGCCGAAGGACAGCACGTCGATCAGCAGGGTGACGAAGATGAAGGCGACCGCGGCGCGGCGTGAGCGGACAGCGGGAGTCGGAGCGTGCACGGCAGGCTTCCTGGCGGACGCGGCAGTGTAATCGGCGTACCTGGCCATCGGCGCACCCGTGGGTGTGGGAGGTGGCCGATTTGAACGGGCGGCGTGCCTGCGACACCGTGGTGGCTCGGCTGGCCGTCGCGGGAGCGCTTGCACCGCGACCGGTGGGGTCATGGCGTCGGGACTGAAGTCCCTCCCACAGAAGCGTCGCGGCTGGCCAATTGCGGGTCAGGGCTCAACCCTTTCTGCACCAGCGGCGCAGCCAGGCCGCTTGTCGTAGGGGCGGTTTCAACCGCGACCTGAGGGACCGAGGCGTTGGGACTGAAGCCCCTCCCGCAGAAGCGGCGGGGGCTGGCCAATTGCGGGTCAGGGCTCGACCCTTTCTGCACCAGCGGCGCAGCCAGGCCGCTTGTCGCAGGGGCGGTTTCAACCGCGACCTGAGGGGCCGAGGCGTCGGGACTGAAGTCCCTCCCACAACAGGGTCGAGGCTTGGCGGATTGTGTCGGAACCGACGTGCTCTACACCGAGCGACTCCCCTCTCCCGTCGGGAGAGGGGTCGGGGGTGAGGGTCCGGCGGAGGCAGCGGC